>JAYTQP010000301.1:0-3124 GCA_043746675.1 Rhodospirillales bacterium
CTCGCCGAAGGTTGGCCGGCTGATCGATCAGTTCGGCGGGCGGCGCATTCTCAGCCTCAGTGCGATCATCCTCGCGCTCGGCATGCTGCTGCTGGCGGCGGCCCCGAACCCGCTTTTCTATCTGCTCGCCTGGATCGTGCTCGGCATCGGCATGGGCGCCGGGCTGTACGATCCGGCCTTCGCCGCGCTCGGCCGACTGTACGGCGAACATGCGCGCAGTGCGATCACCCTCACCACCTTGTTCGGCGGCTTCGCCAGCACGGTTTGCTGGCCGTTGAGCCAGGCGCTGGTTACCGGCGTCGGCTGGCGCGGCGCCTGTGCGACCTATGCCGCGATCGATATCCTGGTGGTGCTGCCGCTATACTGGTTCGGCCTGCCGGCGGAGGTGCTGTGGGCGCCGGCGGCCAAAGCCGACGCGCGCAGCAGCGCCATGCCGGCGCAACTGCGCTGGAGCTTCTGGCTGATCGCCAGCAACGCCATCATCTCGGCGGTGGTGATGACGGTGATTTCGGTGCAACTGATCGTGCTGCTGCAAGATCGCGGTGCCAGCGCGGCGGCGGCGGTCGCGCTCGGCGCGCTGCTCGGCCCGGCCCAGGTCGGCGCGCGGTTGGTTGAAATGCTGCTGGCGCGCTCCCGCCACCCGGTCTGGACGATGCTGGCGGCGTGCCTGCTCGCCCCGCTCGGGCTGGGGTTGATGTTCGGCGCGCCTTCGCTCGCGGCGGCCGGCATTTTGCTGTACGGCGCCGGCGCCGGGCTGCGCTCGATCGCCCGCGGCTCGGTGCCGCTGGCGATTTTCGGGCGGGATGGCTACGCCACCATGATGGGAAGGCTGGCGATGCCGGCGCTGATCGCCCAATCCGCAGCACCAGCGATCGGCGCGGTGCTGCTGCGCAGCGCCGGGCCGAGCGGGACCATTCTGGCGATGGTCGGGCTTTCGGCGGTGAATTTGCTGACGGTGGTGCCGCTGCTGCGGTTTGCGCGGCGCGCTTAGCCGAACCAGGGGCGCAGCCGCAGCCCGAGCCAGCAGCCGGGCAGCACCGCGAGCAGCCAGACGAAGCCGTGCAGGCTGCCGGACGCCGCGCCGCTGACGAAGGCGCCGATGTTGCAGCCGAACGACAGCCGGGCGCCGAACCCCATCAGCAGGCCGCCGAGCACGCCGCCGAGGGCCGCGCGCGCGCCGATCGCGGTGCCGAACCGCAGCCGCCCGCGCGCCGCCGCCGCCAGCAGCGCGCCAACCAGCAGGCCGGCATCGCTGAGCGCCGAATGCATCGCCAATAGCGGCGCATCGAGCAAGGCCCGCGCCCCGTCGGAGGCCCAGAACGGTGCGTGGGTCAAATCCCACCCAAGCGCCCGCAGCGCCTGCCCGCCGGCCACCGTCAGGCCCATGGTAATGCCCCATGGCTCACCGGAAACCACGAACAAGCCGGCCGCCAGCGCGCCGATCAGCAGCCCGGCGCGCAGCTTCGCCGGGGCCGGTCGCGCCCCGCGCAACAGCAGCACGGCGCACAGGCCGAGCAGCAGTTCGGTCAGTGCCAGCCCGCGCCAGGTGCCGAACAGATCAGGCAGATCGATCGCGCCGAAGCTCGGCCAGGCCAATGCCGCCGGCAACGCCAGGGTGCCAAGCACGCCGCCGAACGCGAACGCCGGCAAGGTCAGCGCCATCCGCCGCGACCCCTGCCCGGCGGCAACCAGCGTGCCGGAGCCGCAGCCATTGGCGATCTGCATGCCGACGCCGAACATCGCCGCGCCGACCAGCAAGGATACGCCGATCGGGGCGACGAAGCGGGAATAGGCGTCACCTGTCATCGCCAGTGGAATGATCACCGGCGCGACGATCGCCGGGATCACCAGGCTGGCCGCCAGCGGCCGGCCATCGCGCGCGGTCAGCAGCACCCGAAACGCCGTCGTAAAGCCGAAATCCAGCCAGACGAAGGCGATGCCGAGCGCCATCCCGAACCCCAGCACGGCCGGCAGCATCGGGTCCGGCAGGCGGCTGACGCGCACCAGCAGCGCCAGTGCTGCAAGGGCGGCGAGTAGCAGGCCGCGCGGCATGTCAGTTCGCCGCGGTGCTGGCGAGATCGGCAAAAAATGCCTCGTTTTCGCGCAGCACTTGGGCTGGGAGGGTCAGCCCGTGGCGGGCGAAAACCCGGGTTCCGACATCGGCGCCGGTGCTGCGGGTGATGAACACCGCCCCGTCGGCGTCCTGCCAGACCAGCACCCGCATCGGCAGATCGAGCGCCAGGCTCGGGTGATCGAGCATCGCGGCGGTGCCGGCGGCGGGGTTGCCGAAGAAAATCACGATACGGGCGGGAAGCGTCAGCCCGACCGATCTTGCGGCGGCGGCGTGGTCGATTTCGGTAAACACCACCCAGCCTTGCGCGCGCACCGCGTGGGCGAAACGAGCGACGGTTTCGGCCACCGAATGCGTGCTGCGCGTGGTGACCAGCCCGGAATTCTGCGCCCGCGCGGCGCCGGCCTGCGCCAACAGCAGCAACACGACCGCCAGTCTTCGCACCATCTCCACGCCATTCCTTTCGCCACCGGAAGCAGGTTTAGGTTCGTGCAGGCTGGTGAAAAGGTTACGGAATGCCCGCTATCCGCCGCGCCCCTCTAACGCCGCCGTCGCCAGCGCGTCCACCCGCTCGTTCATCGCGTCGCCGGCGTGGCCGCGTACCCAGCGCCAGTCGATCTTGTGCGGTTTGGCGGCGTCTAGCAGGCGGCGCCATAAATCCATGTTTTTCACCGGGTCGCCGGATGCGGTGCGCCAGTTCTTGCGCACCCAGCCGGTGTGCCAGCGGGTGATGCCGTCTTTTACATATTGGCTGTCGGTATGCAGGATCACCGTGCAGGGGCGGGTGAGGCTTTCCAGCGCCGCCGCCGCTGCGGTTAGTTCCATCCGGTTGTTGGTGGTGGCGGCCTCGGCGCCGGACAATTCGCGTTCGGCGCCTTTGCAGCGCAGCACCGCCGCCCAGCCGCCGCGGCCGGGGTTGGGGCGGCAGCCGCCGTCGGTCCAGATTTCCACCCGATCAGAGTCCGTAGGCATGTTCGTCCTTCGCGGTCAAATGAAAGCGCAGTTGCCGCACGCATTCCATCGGGTCCTTGCGGGTGACCAAGGCGCCGGGCG
>JAYTQP010000302.1:0-6079 GCA_043746675.1 Rhodospirillales bacterium
CTCACTGGCGGCCTGCCTGATCCGGCCGCCGCTGGGCGCATGATCCGCAGCGTCGCTGGCGGCTTTCTCGTCCAAAGCCGAGACGCCGGCCGGATCGGCCCAGCCGACCTGAAAACTGTCACCGACCGCGCGCCGACCGCGCAGGAACTGGAAGACCTCATCTTCGCCTTCCGGGTTTGCAAGCACGTCAAATCGAACGCCATCATCTATGCCAAAAACGCCGCCACCACCGGCATCGGCGCCGGCCAGATGTCGCGCGTCGATAGCGCCCGGATCGCAGCCTGGAAAGGTGTCGAGGCTGCGAAGGCTGCCAACCTCGGCACGCCGATCACCATCGGCAGCGTCGTTGCCTCGGACGCCTTCTTCCCGTTCGCCGACGGGCTCGAGGCCGCCATCGCTGCCGGTGCCACCGCGGTTATCCAACCTGGCGGCTCAATCCGCGACCACGATGTCATAGAGGCCGCCAACCGCGCTGGCATCGCGATGGTGCTGACCGGAATGCGACACTTCCGGCATTGAAGGCGGGGCGATGAAGCAGAAAAATTGGGTCTACGCAGCGTTCGCCCGATGAAAATACTCGCGCTGGATGCGTCCCTGGGCCGCTGCTCGGTTGCTGTTTGCATCGGCGGGACCGTGCTTGCGGAACGCCATCAGGAGATCGGGCGCGGGCAGGGAAACCTGTTGGCGCCGATGGTGGCGGAGGTTTTGGCGTTCGGCGGGCCGGCGTTGGACGGGGTGGCGGTGACCGTGGGACCGGGGAGTTTTACCGGGCTGCGCGCTTCGATCGCGTTGGCGCAAGGGTTAGCGGCCGGAAGCAAGGCGATTTTGGTTGGGGTTACGGTTGCCGAGGCGTTGTGTGCAGCGGTTTCGGTCCCGGACCGCGCGGTTTGGGTAGCGATCGACAGTCGGCGCGGGCGTTTGTTTTTGCTGCGTGACGGAGCGGTGGAAAGCTTTGCGCATGCCGCGTTACCCGTGGCGTACGGCAAGATCGCAGTGGCTGGGGATGCGGCGGCGGATGTGGCCGCGCGCTTGGCGGCGCGCGGCGTGGACGTGATGCTAACCGACGCGCGGCAACCGTGGGCGCGGCATGTCGCGACGGTCGCGTTGCGGCGGCTGACGGGCGCATTGGCGCCGATTGCGGTGCAGCCGTTATACGTCGATCCGCCCGAGGCGAAACTGCCAGCCGGTGGATTACGGCCGGCGCCGCAATGATGGACTTGGTGCCAGCAACGATCGCGCAGGCTGCGGCAATGGCGGCGATCCATGCCGAGGCGTATCCGCCGCAGGAGCGCTGGAGCGCGGATACGATGGAACTGCAATTGGGGCTGATCGGCGCGTTCGGACTGATCGATCCGGATGGCGGTTTGATTTTGGCGCGCCAACTGATGGAGGAAGCCGAGATTCTGACCTTGGCGGTGGCCCCAGGCCTGCGCTGCCAGGGGCGTGGCGCACGGCTGTTGTCGGCGGCGCTGCTGGAAGCTGCGACGCGCGGCGCATCGGCAATATTTCTGGAAGTATCGGAAAGCAATGCGCCGGCACGACATCTGTATCGCAATCACGGTTTTGTTTCGGTTGGGCAGCGCCGTCGCTACTATCCGGATGGCAGTAATGCCGATGTGATGCGTCGGCCGCTTACTTTCGTTGCAACAGAAGGCGCATAATTCCGCCCTCGGTCATAGTCTGCGCCAAAATTACGTGCCCCTGCTGCTGCGCCGTTGCGGGAACGTTGCGGATAGGTTCCGCACCACGCAACAGCACCAGCAAATTCTTGCCGGAAGCAAGCCGGTCCAGCGCCAGCCGGGTGCGGACAAAGGTCATCGGACAAATATCGCCGGTGATATCCAGCGTCTGATCAATTTGTGTGGATGACACTTGCGTCATGCGCCTGTCCTTTGTTGTTCGATCTAATGGTGTTCAATCTAAAAATATACGTTGCCTACCAACGACATCGGCACTTATATAGCAAGTGTTGTTCGCCTTGAAAGGGTGTGGAATGTCTGATGAGCCGCTAAATTCTGATATCTTGACATTAACCGCGCAGATTGTGTCCGCACATGTTTCGAATAATAGTGTCTCGGTGGATGCGCTGACCTCGTTGATCCAAGATGTTTATCGGGCGCTGGCGGATATCGGAGCCGAGCCGGTTGAAGAAGAACGCCCGCAGCCGGCGGTGCCGATCAAGAAATCGGTGTTCGCGGATTATATTGTCTGCCTCGAAGACGGCAAGAAGTTGAAGATGCTGAAGCGGCATCTGAATACCGCCTATAATCTGTCGCCGGACCAGTACCGCGAGCGTTGGGGCCTTGCGGCCGATTATCCGATGGTGGCGCCGAACTATGCCAAGCATCGTTCGACGCTGGCGAAGAAGATCGGCCTCGGCACCAACCGGCGGTCGCGTAAGTAACGTCGCGCCGGTTTTGCGGCTTGCTGGCAGACGCGGCGGCGCGCGATCGTATGTTTAGCGTCGGCGTGGCGGTGTGCCCACGCCTGGAGCGATAATGGAAAGCCGCATCGAGCGTCTCTGCATCGATCGGGGTCTGAAAATGACCGGCCAACGCCGGGTGATTGCGCGTGTCCTGTCGGATGCTGACGACCATCCCGATGTCGAGGAACTGTACCGCCGCGCCGCCGAACTCGATCGCCGCATTTCCATTGCCACCGTCTATCGCACCGTTCGCCTGCTGGAGGAGAACGGCATTCTCGAACGGCGGGATTTTGGTGGCGGCCGCGCCCGCTACGAACCCAGCGAGGACGAGCAACATCACCACCTCGTCGACGTCGAAACCGGCAAAGTGGTGGAATTCGCCGATGCCGAGTACGAGCGCGTGCTTTCCGCCATTGCCGCCCGGCTGGGTTTTGCCCTGGTGTCGCATCGGCTACAATTGTTCGGCCGACCGCTGGTGGTTTTGCCGATGGCGGAAAAGCCGCCGACCACCCGAAAGGGGGCTGTTGCGGGAAACGCGAGGACACCGAAATGAGTGGCAGTGTCGACATGCACACCGACGGGTTCGCCGAGGTTATGGCGGGGCATCTCGGGGTTCGTCTGGCGATCAGCGCGGCCGAGATAGCGGCGAGCCAGGCCCTGCGCTTCCGGGTTTTTTACGATGAAATGGGTGCCGTGCCAGACGCCGAAACCGCACGCAACGGCCGCGACGCCGACGCCTATGACGGGGTGGCGGACCATCTGCTGGTACTCGACCATCGCATGGGCGACGGCGCCCGGGCAGTGGTCGGCACCTACCGGCTGATCCGCGCCCCGGCGGCCGCCAAGGTGGGACGATTCTATTCCGCCGACGAGTACGACATCGCGCCGATCTTGCGATTTCGCGGCGAAATCCTGGAACTCGGGCGCTCCTGCGTCGATCCGGCGCATCGCAATCGAAACGTCATGCAATTGTTATGGCGCGGCATCGCGGCTTACGTGCATCTGCATCGGATCGATCTGATGTTCGGCTGCGCCAGCCTGCCGGGCACCGACCCTGATGCATTGGCCACCGATCTGACCTATCTGCAGGCGCATCATCTCGCACCGGCCGATATTCGCCCACGCGCACTGCCCGGCCGCTATGTGGCGATGAACCGGCTCGATCCCGCCAGCATCGACCCGCGGCGCGCCTTGGCGAACCTGCCACCGCTGATCAAGGGTTATTTGCGGCTCGGCGGTTTCGTCGGTGATGGCGCGGTGATCGATCGCCAGTTCAACACCACCGATGTGGCCGTGGTGGTGAAAACCGACCTGGTTACGGAAAAATACGTTAAACATTACGAACGCGGGTAGCGTTTTTATACCAGCGGCCGCTGCAACAAATAATACATCACCCAGCCGACCGCACCGCCGATCAGCGCTACCACCGCCAACCAGATAACGATCCGCCGAACCCAGAACGCGATCGGCTTTGGCACTCCCGGTTGGAGCGCCATTTCCTTCAGGGCCGCCGCTTCGGCCACGCCGGCGATGGTGTTTGGTGGCTTTGCCATAGGTCCAGAACGAAAATGGGGACGAACGACGCGCGTTCGCTAATTATTTCAGTAGCACACCGCGCCCGGCGCTCCAATCCGGCCACCGACGGGCAAGGTTGAATCTTTACCGCCGCTGACGCAGGTTGCAGCAACGATGGTCGCGGGGCGATCGACCTATGGGGGCATACCGATGGACATCCGATTGACCGGCCGCGTTGCGTTGGTTACCGGCGGCAGTAAGGGATTGGGGCTGGCGATGGCCAAACGCTTCGCAGCCTCGGGCGCCGATGTCGCCATGCTCGCGCGCACCGCCGAAACGCTGGCGGCTGCCTGTGCCGAGGTCCAGGCCATCAGCGCCGGCCGGGTGATCGCGGTGGTCTGTGATGTCAGCAAGGCTGACGACATCGCCGCCGCGCACGCCAACGTCGAAGCCCAACTCGGCAAGGTCGATATTCTGGTCAACAATGCCGGTCAGTCCCGCATTGGTCCGTTCGAAACCATTACCGATGAAATCTGGCAGGAAGACCTCGACCTTAAACTCTTCGCCGCCATCCGGCTCACCCGGCTGGTATGGCCGGGCATGAAGGCGCGGCACTGGGGCCGGGTGATCAACGTGCTGAACATCGGCGCCAAGGCACCGCGGCCGGGCGGAACGCCCACCGTGGTGTCGCGCGCCGCCGGGCTGGCACTGAGCAAGGTGCTCGCCGGCGAGGGCGCTCCGCATGGCATTCTGGTCAACGCCATGCTGGTCGGGCTGATCGTCAGCGACCAGGTGCGCCGGGGCCACGCCGCCCTGGTCGCCAAAGGTGCGAACCTGTCGCTTGACGAGCACATCGCCAAAACCGGTGCCAATGTTCCGCTCGGACGGATGGGAACCGCCGCAGAATTCGCCAATCTGGCCTGTTTCCTGGCCTCCGACCAAGGCGGCTACATCGCCGGCACCGCGATCAATGTGGATGGCGGCGCGTCGCCGGTCTGGTAAGATGACGCGGCACGATGTGAGGTTGCCGCTTTGCCCGGGTTCCGATGCTTTCCTTAACCGTCAATGCCGTCGTCCAGGCCCTGGATGTTGCGCCGGAAACGCCGCTGCTGTGGGTGCTGCGCGATACGCTTGGCCTGGTAGGCACCAAGTTCGGCTGCGGCGCCGCGCTGTGCGGCGCCTGCACCGTGCATATCGACGGCGTGCCAACCCGGTCCTGCCAGTTCCCGGCCGGCGAGGCGGTCGGACATGCGGTCACTACCATCGAAGGCGTGCGCGCGGTTGCCGCCACGGCGGCGGTGGCGAAAGCGGTCGTCGATGCCTGGATCCTGGCCGGCGTGCCGCAATGCGGCTACTGCCAGCCCGGCTTCGTGATGGCGACCATCGGCGTGATGGCGGTTGACCGCACCCAGGGCCGCGACGCCATTCTCGCCCAACTCACCAACATCTGCCGCTGCGGCAGCTACGATGCCGTACGTGACGCGGTCGGCCTGGCGGTCGACACGGTGAAACGCGCACCATGAGCGCCGGCAAATCCGGGCGTGGGCGACGCGCCTTCCTGATCTCGGCCGGCGTGCTGGGCGGCGGGCTGCTGCTCGGCGTCGGCGCCACCGCCTACGGTCTGCATGAGGTCGATGGCTATCGGCTTCCGCTCGGGCGCGGCCGTGCCACCTTCGGCGCCTGGCTCAAGCTCGGCAGCGACGGCATGTTCGAGGTGATGGTGCCGCACCAGGAAATGGGCCAGGGCATCCATGCGCTCGCCATCATCCTCGCCGCCGAGGGCTTGCGGCTGCCGCTCAGTGCCGTGCGCGCCGGCGCCGCGCCGGATGCGGCGATCTACGCCAACCCGGTGATGCTGCTCGACGGTTTGCCGATGGACGACCATGCCGGTGGGATCGTCCACGGCACCGTCGTCTGGACCTTGGACAAATTTCTCCGTCTGCTTGGGCTGCAAGGCACCGGCGGATCGAGTTCCACCCGCAACATCGAGGCGGCGATCCGCCAATGTGCCGCGGTCACGCTGGATCTGTTGCAACGCGCCGCGGCCGAGGAATTCGGGGTGCCGCCCGACCAGGTGACGATGCATGACGGCGTCCTGAGCGCCAGCAATGGCCGCTCGGCCCGCTATGGCGACCTTGC
>JAYTQP010000303.1:0-3840 GCA_043746675.1 Rhodospirillales bacterium
GATCATGGCGGGTTTCGTCTCAAGCAGGCGATCGCCGCGCAGTTGCGCGCCCTTGGCCACGCGGTGCTGGATTTCGGCGTCCACAACGAAGACCGCGCCGATTATCCGGATTACGCCCATCCAGCCTGCGCGGCGGTGCTGGATGGTCGCGCAACGTTCGCCGTCCTGGTCTGCGGCACCGGCATCGGCATGTCGCTGGCCGCCAACCGCAATCCCGGCATCCGCTGCGCCCTGGTCAGCGAGGCGACATCGGCCGGCCTCGCCCGCGCCCATAACAACGCCAACGCCCTCGCACTCGGCGGTCGCATGATCGCCGAGGCAGCAGCATTCGATATTCTGCGCGCCTTCCTCGCCACCCCCTACGAAGGCGGGCGACATGATGCGCGTCTCGCCAAATTGCTACCGGCAAACCCCACGCCGCCTCGAACGGAGCCAGCATGAACGACCATTCCCTCGCGCCGACGACGCAGGCGTTCTTTTCCGCCAGCCTGGCGCAGTCCGATCCCGAACTCGCCGCCGCCCTGGCGCGTGAACTGGTGCGCCAGCAGGACGGCATCGAACTGATCGCCAGCGAGAACATCGCCTCCGCAGCGGTGCTCGAAGCCCAGGGCTCGGTCTTCACCAACAAATACGCCGAAGGCTATCCCGGCCGCCGCTATTATGGCGGCTGCGTCGAAATGGACGTGGTGGAAACCATGGCCATCGAACGCGCCAAAACCTTGTTCGGCTGCGGCTTCGCCAACGTGCAGCCGCATTCCGGCGCCCAGGCCAATCAGGCGGTCTTCCTGGCGACGGTCAAGCCGGGCGACACCATCCTCGGCATGTCGCTCGACGCCGGCGGGCATCTGACCCACGGCGCCAGCGCCAACCTGTCCGGCAAATGGTTCCACGCGGTGCAATATGGCGTGCGCGCCGATGACGGGCTGCTGGATTACGACCAGCTCGAAGCCTTGGCGCAGGCGGAAAAGCCCAAGCTGATCATCGCCGGCGGCTCGGCCTATCCCCGCGTGATCGACTTCGCCCGCATTCGCCGGGTGGCCGACGCGGTCGGCGCGCTCTTCATGGTCGATATGGCGCATTTCGCCGGGCTGGTGGCCGCCGGCGCCTTCCCGTCGCCGCTGCCGCACGCCCATGTCGTGACCACCACCACCCACAAAACCCTGCGCGGCCCGCGTGGCGGCATGATCCTGACCAACGATTCTGATCTGGCCAAGAAGATCAATTCGGCGGTGTTCCCCGGCCTGCAAGGCGGGCCGCTGATGCATGTGATCGCCGGCAAGGCAGCAGCCTTCGGTGAAGCGCTGCGGCCGGAGTTTCGTACCTATCAGCACCAGGTCGTCGCCAATGCCCGCGCGCTGGCGGCAACCTTGGTGGAACAGGGGCTGGCGATCGTGTCCGGCGGCACCGACAGCCATCTGATGCTGGTCGATCTGCGGCCGAAGCGGGTAACCGGAAAGGCCGCCGAAGCCAGCCTGGAACGCGCCCACATGACGGCGAACAAGAACGCCATTCCGTCCGATCCGGAAAAGCCGGCGATCACCTCCGGCATCCGGCTCGGTACCCCGGCAGGCACCACGCGCGGGTTCGGCACCGCCGAGTTCATCGAGATCGGCAAAATGATCGGCGAAGTGCTGGACGGACTGGCGGCCTCGAACGACGGCGGCAATGCGGTGATCGAAGCGGCCGTTGGCGCCCGGGTGAAGGAAATGTGCCACCGCTTCCCGATCTACGCCGGCCGCTAAAGTAACATGCGCTGCCCGTTCTGCGGCCACGAGGATACCCAGGTGAAAGACAGCCGGCCGTCGGAAGATGGCGCGGCGATCCGCCGGCGGCGGTCTTGCGGCGGCTGCGGCCAGCGTTTCACCACCGTCGAGCGGGTGCAGTTGCGCGAACTGGTGGTGGTGAAAACCGACAGCCGGCGGGTGGCGTTCGACCGCGACAAACTGGCCCGTTCGGTGCGCGTGGCGCTGCGCAAGCGGCCGGTCACCGATGAGCGCATCGAGCGGATCGTGAACGGCATCGTGCGGCAGTTGGAAGCCTCCGGCGACGCCGAAATCCCCAGCAAGCAAATCGGCGAACTGGTGATGGAAACATTGAAAGAAGTCGATGCGGTCGCCTATGTGCGGTTCGCATCGGTTTACCGAAATTTCCGAGAAGCCAAGGATTTTGAAGCTTTTCTTGGAAATCTCGGTGATTCCGGTTGATGTGATCGACCCGACGCACATGCGGGCGGCGCTTGGCTTGGCGCGCCGCGGGCTAGGCAGCACCTGGCCAAACCCCTCGGTTGGCTGCGTGATCGTCTGCGACGGGGTGGTGGTGGGCCGGGGCCGCACCGCGGCCGGCGGCCGGCCGCATGCGGAACCGCAGGCGCTGGTGATGGCAGGACCCAAAGCGCGCGGGGCCACGGTTTATGTCACGCTTGAACCCTGCTGTTTTTACGGTCACACGCCACCCTGCACCGATGCGCTGATCGCCGCCGGCGTCAGCCGCGTTGTGGTCGCGACCCGGGATCCGGATGCGCGGGTGAACGGCGCCGGGGTGGCCCGCTTGCGGGCCGCCGGCATCGAGGTGATCGAGGGGCTGTTGCAGGACGAGGCCGAGATCGTTGCCGAAGGATTGGTCAGCAAGGTCACCAAGGGGCGGCCGTTCCTCACCCTCAAGCTCGCCAGCACGCTCGATGGCCGCATCGCCACCCGCGCCGGCCACAGCCAGTGGATCACCGGCCCGGATGCGCGCCGCGCCGCCCACGCCTTGCGCGGTCGCAGCGACGCGGTGATGGTGGGCATCGGCACTGCGTTGGCCGACGATCCGGACCTGACCTGCCGGCTGGACGGCTTCAAGGCGGTACCGATGGTGCGCGTGGTGGCGGACAGCCATTTGCGCCTGCCGCTGACCGCGCGCCTGGTGCGGGATGCCATGATTTCGCCGACCTGGGTGCTGGCGCGGCCAGACGCCGAGCGCCTCCGCCGCAATGCGCTGACCGACCTTGGGGTAGAGGTGCTGCCAGTGCCGGCCAACAGCGCCGGGATCGAAATTGCCGCCGGGCTGGGTGCGCTGGCCGCGCGCGGAGTGACAAGATTGCTGGTCGAAGGCGGCGCGGGCCTTGCGGCCGCGCTGCTGCGGGCCGATCTGGTAGACCGGATCGTCTGGTTTCATGCGCCCGCCGTCATCGGCGGCGACGGCTTGCCCGCCGCCGCCGGCTGGGGCGTGGAGACGCTGGCCGCCATGCCGCATTTTCGCCGGGTGCGAACGATCGAAGTGGGGGATGACGTCATGACCGAGCTGGAGCGCGCCTGAATGTTCACCGGCATTGTTTCCGGCCTCGGCACCGTTCGCGCGGTCACCCCGATCGGCGCCGGGCAGGATATGCGGCTGGAAATCACCACCCCCCAGGCTTCGCCAAAGTGGCAAGATACGGCGGCGATCGCCATCGGCGCCTCGATCGCCTGTTCCGGCTGCTGCCTGACCGCGATCGAACTTGGCCCGGACTGGTTCGCGGTCACCGCCAGCCAGGAAACCCTGTCGCTGACCACGCTCGGCGCCTGGCAGCCGGGCACAAGAATAAATCTGGAACGGGCGCTGAAAGTTGGCGACGAACTCGGCGGGCATATCGTCTCCGGCCACGTGGACGGACTTGGCACAGTTATTTCCAAGCGCGCCGAAAACGCCTCCACCCGCTGGCGTTTCGCAGTCCCGCCGAGCCTCGCGCGCTTCATCGCCGCCAAGGGCAGTGTTGCCATCGACGGCGTGTCGCTGACCGTCAACGAAGTGGACCGCGAAAGCTTCGGGGTGAATATCATCCCGCACACGGCTGAGGTGACCAGCTTCGGGTTGCTGAAA
>JAYTQP010000304.1:0-4066 GCA_043746675.1 Rhodospirillales bacterium
CTGATCGCCTGGGTGGGCACATTGCTGGATCAGCTCGGCGGTGTGCGGCTGGCTGGTGGGGTTGCTGGCATGGCGATCATCCTGTTCCTGGCGCTGGAATTCCGCCGCCAGCGACCGATGCTGCAGGGTGTGCTCGCCGTGCTGCTGGCGGGCGGATTGATCGCGGTGCTGAACAGCGCCGATCCCTGGGCCGTATGGTTCGCTGCCTGGCGGCGTGGGGCGGCCTATGCGGCGTTCTTTTTTGCCCTCGGCGCGCTGCGATTTGCCGCCCAGCATAGCGCCATCATCCTGCGCTGCGGCCAGCATCTGCTCAGCCAGCCGGTGCGGCGGCGCTATCTGGCGTTGACCGCCGGCGGGCATTTGTTCAGCATCATTCTGTCCTATGGGGCGATCGATCTGCTTGGCGCGATGTTGCGGCGGAGCAGCGCCAAAGCGCGCGGGCGGATGATGCTGGCGGCCTATCGCGGCTTTGGCACGATGAATTGCTGGTCGCCGCTGAATATCGTGACCGCGGTGGTATCGGCTGCCGTGCCGTCGGCCGATCTGCGGCCGTTGCTGCCGGCCGGTTTTGGGGTGGCGATGCTGATGCTGGCGGCCGGCTGGTGGCTGGACGGGCGAACCCCGACCGCGGCCGAAACCCCGGCCCCATCCAGCGATAATTGGGCGATCCATCTGGCGGTGATTGCGCTGGTGGTGCTGGTCAGCGTGCTGGCCGGGCTGATCGGGGTGCGCTTTGGGGTTGGGCTATCGACTGGGATTACGGCTGCGGTACCAATGGTGGCGCTGGTCTGGGTGTTGGTTCAACTGCGTCGCAGGCGCGCTGTGGTCGGGTTGTTCGGACGCCGGCTGAAGCATTTCTATCGGGCCTTGCCTGGGTTTCGCGGCGAGGCCGGGGTGCTCGCCGCCGGCGGATTTCTTGGCGTGGCACTTGGCGCGGCATTGCCGGCCGGCGGGCTGGCGCCGTGGCTGCAGGTGTTGCCGCCGCTGGCGGTGCCGCTGCTGGTGCCGGTGGTGCTGCTGGCCACCAGCCTGCTCGGGCTGAATCCGATCGCAATCGTTGCGGTGATCGGGGCGGCGGTGCCGGACCCGCGCGCGCTTGGGGTGGCACCGGCGGTGCTTGCCTTCGCCTGCATGCTGGGCTGGGGGGTGGGGGTGGGGATGACGCCGATGTCGGCCAGCGCGATCGCCACCGCGCGCTGGTCGGACAGCGATCCCTGGACGGTGACGGTGCGCTGGAATGCCGGCTTCACTGCGTTGGCGCTGGCGATCGCGCTGGTGGCGATCGGGTTGGCGCATGGAATGCTGTCGCCGTAATTGCAGTTATCAACGACAACCAAGGCGGCTGCTGGGAAAATCCGGGCTTCTTTACCGCCCGAACAGGGCTTTCGCGTTGTCGCGGTAAAATGCGGCCTTCTGGGCCGCGTCCATTTTTGGTGCGGACAAAAATGGGTCGTCGAAATCCCAGTGCGGGTAGTCCGAGGCGAACAGCAGGCGGTCCCAGCCGAGCCAGCCGATCGCATCCAGCAGGTGCTGCGGGGTGGCGGGTTCTTCGATCGGCTGGGTGGTGAACCAGACCTGGCGGCGCAGATATTCGCTCGGCGCGCTGGTGATGGCGGGGTTTTCGTCGCGCAGCCGGCGCCAGGCTTTGTCCATCCGCCAGCCCAGGGCAGGGGCCCAGCCGAAGCCGCCCTCGATGGCGACGAAGCGGAGCGCGGGCAGGCGGGCGAAGGTGCCTTCGACGATCAGGCTGACCAGCTGGGTTTGCATGGATTGGGCGTGGCCGACCATATCCTCGATATAATAGCTGCCCCAGCCGGCGCTGGTGTTGCTGCGTCCGCCGAAGCCGAAGGCATGCGCCACCACGGGCAGGCCGGCCGCGACGGCTGCGGCAAAGATCGGGAAATAGCGCCGGTTGCCCAACGGATCGGCGGTGCGGCTGAGCAGCCCGACATGGGTGAAGCCGGGATTGCCGGCACAGCGTTCGATTTCGGCGACGGCTGCGGGTGCGTCCTCATAGTTGACCACCACGGCCGCCCCTAGCCGCGGTTCCGGCTTGACCAGACATTCGAGCTGAAAATCGTTCAGCGCGCGGGCAAGCGCGTTGGCGAGGTCCTGGTTTTGCGGCGACTGGCTGGCGGCGGGCGGGTTGATGATGCCGAAAGCGATGTTGAACGGATCCAGATGCTGGGCACGGACGAACGCCAAATCGGCGCCGGGCAATTTGCCGCTGGGCGGCCAGGCATCGCGCCGATGCGCGCCGGGCTGGGCTTTCGGGTAGCTCGGCAACCCCATCTGGTTGCCGGTGCGATGCGGGATGCCGTAGGTTTCGAGATGCTGCCGCCAGCGCGCTTGCATGAACGGGAACAGATCCGCGGTCGAAGCCGGGCCGAGATGCAGATCGCAATCGGCGATTGCCAGCCGGGCGGGCGTGCTGGTGGTGGCTGCGGGGCGGAACTGGACGTTCATGCGCGGAAATCTCCCAAGCGTGAACAAATTACGCCATGTGGCGGGCGGCTGCCAACGTTTGTTGTTGGGTGGCGTGGCGTTTTTTTGTCGATTAAGATAAATTTGTTGCTAAAACGTAATGAAATGGTCGTGCCAAGGTGCCGCTGATTAGCGGCGCGTTGAAAAATGCGTCGCGCCTGGCGGCCATTGTGGCGAGGCGACCGCCGGCTTCGCACGAAACCTGCCATTGGCCTGCCGGGGCCAGACCTGCCCTGTGCTGACCGCAACTGCCGGCCCCAACGGCGGGCCAAGCCGCACCCCGAGCATCCAGCATAGCGGCCGCAGCACCCGCCCGACGCTGGGCGCGGTTGCGATCAGATCGGCGATCCCAGGGTCCGCCAGCAAGGCCGCCAACTGGCTCTCGGCCGCTGAGGCACCGTGGGTATATTGCACCAGCCAGCCGAAGCCGCGCGGCAGCTTCGCCCCAGCCACCCGAACCCGCTGCGCCGGAGTTGCCGCCGTGCCCGGCGCAGCGGGAATTGCCCGGTGCGGCTGCCACCCGGCCGCCAACCGCGCCACCAGCCGGTCGAACCGTGCCATCAACCGCCCGATGCGTCCCCAGATCGGCACGATCAACGGTACAATCCGGGGATCATCCGGCCGCCGATCCCAGCCCAGCATCCGCCGCCCGCCACACGCCGCCACGGCCGTGCGCAGCCCGCCCAGAATCTGGGCGAGCCGAAGCACGAGCGGCGTGAAGGGGGAGGGGGAATGGGTTTTCATGCGGCCAATCTTCCATGCCACGGAAACCGCTGCAATGATTGTTTTTAATACTAACTATTATTTCACGGAAGCGGGCATTTCGTTAGGCTGGGTGTCCGCCACGTTCGCCGGCGCGGCGTATTTTCGGGCAGTGGCGTGAACATGCGCGGCTTGGGAAGATTCTGGCCGAGAACCCAGTCGGACCGGGGAAATTGTCGACAATCGAGCGGCAAACACCACCGAGAGCGGTCGTCCGAAAGGCTACATGGTGACGGGAAGATTTCGGGATGCACCAGGACAATCGGATGAACGGAAAACCATCGGGTGGATTAGCCCTTTCCGCACGCCCTGCGCTCGCCCGCTTCATTTCGCGCGCTCGTGAAGCAATCGAGCCTCCTTACCCAGCTTCCGGGGCGCTGGATTGCTTTGCGAGGGCTCGCAATGACGGCGAGGGGGCGGGTGATGGTCTGGGCGCAAGTGGCGGATTGCATCCGCCCTACGGGAGTGGACGGGCGGGGGTTGGACGCGGGGATTCAAGTGAGTTGATGACGGGTTTTTTTTGGCGGGTTGAGGTAGGTCTCGGGCGCGGGTGTAGTGAATGGGAAGAAGTTTTTTGCTTCTTTTTTTCAAAAAAGAAGCGCTTCGCTAAAGCGCTTCCTGCTTGTACCGCGCCTACTGCGCGACCCAGCCGCCATCGACCGAGATCGGCGCGCCGGTGAGGGTGGAGGCGCCATCGCTGCACAGGAACACCGCCACGGCGCCGATTTGTTCCGGTTTGGTGAACTGGTGCATCGGCTGTTTTTCGGCGAGGAATTCGGCGGCGGCTTTTTCCACCGTGATGCCGTCTTTTTTGGCGCGG
>JAYTQP010000305.1:0-3912 GCA_043746675.1 Rhodospirillales bacterium
GTCCGAAGATGGTGATCAATACCACCAGCATCGCACCGGTCGCGATGGTATTGCCGAGCAGCGCCAGCGCCACATCTTTTGTCAGCGTTTCCGCCATGATGCCCGAGCCGACGACAGTGGCGACCAGCAGCGCCGTACCGAGTGCCTCTGCCACCACGCGTCGCGGGAAATCGAAACCGGCCATCAGCTTGCCTGCGAACGGGCGGCTGTGGCGCCATCCATGCGGCCAATTTCGCGGAGCTTCGTTCCGAGCGCCAGCTTGTCGATGCCGACGAGCGGCAGGCTGGTGAACGCCGTAATCCGGTTTTTCAAGAAGCGGAACGCGGTCACAAAGGCGGCTTCTCGCTCTAACGCGGAACCTTCAACGGCGGCAGGGTCATCGATGCCCCAATGCGCCGTCATCGGATGGCCCGGCCATACCGGGCAAACCTCGCCGCCGGCCTGGTCGCAGACGGTGAATACGAAATCCATCCCCGGGGCATCGGCGACCGAAAACTCTTCCCAGCTTTTCGAGCGCATGTTGTCGGCTGGATAGCCGAAGCTTTCGAGCACCTTCAGCGCAAGCGGGTTGACCGCTCCTTTGGGATGGCTGCCGGCGGAAAAGGCGCGGAACCGCCCCGCACCTTCCTTGCGCAAGATGCCTTCCGCAAGGATCGAGCGCGCACTGTTGCCGGTACAGAGAAACAGCGCGTTGTAGATGCGATCAGACATTGGTCGTCCCCTCGTCGAGTACCGGGCGCACCGACAGTTGCAGCCGGTGGTAAACTTCATGCAACTGATCCGGCGTTTCGACCTGAATGCCGAGGTGATCGAGGCGGGACTTGCCGCTGCGCGTCGCGAACGCAAAATTCACGCGCGGATCATCGGGTATCCATTTCGTATGGTCCGGCTTACTGACGGTCGGCGCGGCCGCAAACGGCGCGCGGTAGAACCGGGCCGACTGTACCAGATCATCGACGCAGAGGCGGACGTGAAAGCGTTTCATGGCGCACTCTCTCATTCACGGTCGCGGGATCACAGGTCGCCAGGCCGCACGCGGCCGCGTCGCCCTGGCAGCAGTTCTCAGTGAGATAGGCCAGCAAATCATTCATCACCGGATATTCAGCGGTGTAGATGAGCGACCGGCTCTTGCGGCGGAATTTCACCAGGTTGGCATGCTTGAGCTGGTTCAGGTGAAACGACAGCGTGGCGCTCGGCAGGCCAAGCGTTTCACCGATCTGCCCCGCCGCCATGCCATCCGCCCCGGCCGCTACCAACAGACGGAATATATCCAGCCGGCTTTCTTGTGCGAGGGCCGCGAGGGCAGCAATGGCATAAATCGTCTCCATGTCTCGATATACACGGAAATGTCGAAACGTTGTCAAGGGTCGAATCCGTTATGATCCGATCAGAAAATCCGCAACGGCGTGACCGGACAAACGAGAATCGGGCGCACCCCCAGATCAATAGGTTTCCGCATGATACCGCCCGGCGTTTCGCATTTCCGTCCGCAACGCCGGCCAATCCAGCCCATATTGGCGACCGATGTCGGTCAGCGCCGCGTCTGTCCCGCCCTCCAGCCCGCGCAGGCCGCAGATGTAGAGATACGTGGTTGGCCGGGGCAGCAGGGTGGCCAGGGTGGCGGCGCGGGTGCGCATGCGGTCTTGCACGTATTCGCGTGGCGCATCTTGGGTGCGCGAATAGACCAGTTCCTGATCCAGGATATTGGCCGGGACTTTTTGCAGCGGGCCGAAATAGGGCAGTTCCTGCGGCGTGCGGGCGCCGAAGAACATCATCAGCTTGCCGCGCACGGCGGCGCTGGTGCGGCGGCGACGCTCAGTGAAGCCGCGGAACGGGGCGGCGCCGGTGCCGGTGCAGATCATGATGATATCGGCGTCCGGGTCGTCCGGCATCAGGAAGGTGGCACCGAACGGGCCGATCACGTTGACCGCCGCGCCGAGCGCAAGATCGCAGAGATAGTTGGAGGCGACGCCGTGGAACACGCTGCCGTCCGCGCGCGGTTCCTGCACCCGCTTGACGGTGAGGGCGAGGTTGTTGGTGTTGGGCCGTTCACCGTCGCGGGCCGAGGCGATGGAGTAGAGCCGCATCGCGTGCGGTCTGTCGGCGGCGTCGGTGCCCGGCGGCAGGATGCCGATCGATTGGCCTTCCAGGACCGGAAACGGTATCGCACCGAAATCCAGAATGATATGGCGGACATCGCTTTCGGCATCGCGGGCGGTGATGCGGAAATTGCCGGTGACACTGGCGCGCGCCGGGGTGTCGCGATTGAACAGGTTTATGCGCGGTTTGGAGGCGGTGGCCGGCGCACGGGCGCGCCCGCCGGCGCGGGCATGGGCTTCGGCGAGCAAAGCCACTGCCTCGTCGTCCAGCGCGTCGGCCAGTTCGGTGGGGCCTTCGGCCGGTTGCGGCGGCAGTTCGGTCCAGCCGAATTGCGCGTCCAGGCTGAACGGTGTTTCGACCACGAACCAATGATCGATCGAGCCGGTCGGGCATGGGGCGACGCAATCCATGCAGAAATTGCAGGTGGCGACATCGACGACGTAGTTATTGGCGTCATGCGTGATCGCGCCAACCGGGCAGGTGGCCTCGCAGGTGTTGCAGCGGATGCAAATCTCCGGGTCGATCAGATGCTGCCTGGTCATATGGTCCCGCCTACGACGTAGGGCGGATGCAATCCGCCATCTTGGCCACGAACGAACGCGGCGGATTGCATCCGCCCTACTCGTGGATCTGCACGTATTGGAAATCGCCGGGCTTGCCGTCGATGCCGGCTTTCGGCGCGGCGATCCAGGAGGCGTACTCCCCGGCTGCCTGCACCGGCTGCATCAGGCCGGTGATGTAGGTGGCATCGGCGACGGTCGGCAGAAACGCGTCCACCCGCGCCGCCCATTCGGCTTCACCGATGATCCGGCCGGTGGGATCGGCCTTGATGCTGGCAAACTCGCCGATCTGGCGGTTATGCGCCTGGTGCGGCAGGGTGAGTTCAAATTTTATCCCGGCCTTCTCGATCACCTTGTTCCAGCGGCCGACGCCGCCGGTGGCGTCGGCGATGAAATCATCGCGCAGCCGCATGTTCAGCGCCGACAGCGCCGGCACGTGCTGTTCGACGAAGGCGCCATCGATGCAGCGCAGCACGGGATAGGTGCTATCCAGCAACCGGTGATCGTCGGCGAGCTTGTCCTCGCGGAAGCGGCCCTTGATCCCGGCATTGAAGGCATTCGCCGCATTGGTGGAAATTTCGTTGCCGAACAAATCGAGGGTCAGCGGGTAGTGCATGTTGATCTTGCGCTGGATCGCCGGCAGATCGATCACGCCGAGCGCACGAATGCGCGCGATATCGTGCGGGTCGCTGATCCCCGCATTCACCATCGCATCGCAGGTGCGTTCGACAATTCGCGAAACCCCGGTTTCGCCGACGAACATATGGTGCGCTTCCTCGGTCAGCATGAAGCGGCAGGTGCGGCTCAGCGGATCGAACGCCGATTGCGCCAGCGCCTCCAACTGCATCTTGCCGTCGCGGTCGGTGAAATAGGTGAACATGAAAAAGCTGAGCCAGTCCGGCGTGCGTTCGTTGAAGGCGCCGAGCATGCGCGGGTTATCCTGGTGGCCGGAACGGCGGTTGAGCAGCTCGCCGGCTTCCTCGCGCCCCTGGGTGCCGAAATATTTTTGCAGCAGATAGACCATCGCCCAGAGATGGCGGCCTTCTTCGACATTCACCTGAAACAAATTGCGCAGATCGTAGAGCGAAGGCGCGGTGGCGCCGAGATGGCGTTGCTGTTCCACGCTGGCCGGTTCGGTGTCGCCCTGGATCACCAGCAGCCGGCGCAGCATGGCGCGATATTCGCCCGGCACTTCCTGCCAGGCCGGCTCGCCCTTGTGCTTGCCGAACGGAATAACCCGGTTCGGCACCGC
>JAYTQP010000306.1:0-2329 GCA_043746675.1 Rhodospirillales bacterium
ATGCCGAACCCGGCCACGAACAGCGCCACCGATCCTATGCTGCCGGTGGTCGGCACCAGCGCGTAAAGCACAATGCCGATCAGAAAGAAGCAGTAATAAGTGTTTTTGCGGCCGATCACGTCCGAGATCGAGGACCACACGAACCGCCCGCCCATGTTGAACAGGCTGAGCAAGCCGACGAAGCCGGCGGCGGTCAGCGGGGTTACCCGGCCCGGGAACATCTCCTGGATCATCGGGCTGGCCTGGCCGATGACGCCGATCCCGGCTGTCACGTTCATGCACAGCACGCCCCAGAGCAGGTAGAATTGCGGGGTGCGCAGCGCCTCATCCACTTCCACATTGGCGTGGGTGATCATGCGGCTGGATTGAGTCGGGGCGATGTAGCCTTCCGGCGTCCAGTCCGGCGCCGGCACTTTGACGAAAATCGCGCCGATCGACATGAACACCAGGTAGATCAACCCCATCGCGATGAAAGTTGCGGTGACCCCGGAATTGGCCGCGGTTTTGAAGTGGTTCATCAGCGCCACCGAAAGCGGGGCGGCGATCAGGGCGCCGCCGCCAAAGCCCATGATCGCCATCCCCGTCGCCATACCCGGCCGATCGGGGAACCACTTGATCAGGGTGGAAACCGGCGAGATGTAGCCGATGCCCAGCCCGCAACCACCGAGCGCGCCATAGCCGAGATAGATCAGCCAGAGCTGATGCGTCGCCACCCCGATTGCGGAGATCAGGAAGCCGCCGGAAAAACAGAGTGCTGCGGTGAACATCGCCATGCGCGGCCCGACCCGTTCGACCCAACGGCCGAAGATCGCGGCGGACAGGCCGAGGAACACGATTGCAATGGAAAAAATCCAGCCGAGATCGGGAATGCTCCAATCCCCCGGTGCGGGCTTGGTGCCCCCGATGAGCTGCGCCAACGGCAGATTGAAGGTGGAAAACGCGTAGGCCTGGCCGATCGACAAATGCACCGCCAGCGCGGCCGGTGGGATCAGGAACCGGTTATAGCCGGCCGGTGCAACAGTGCTTTCACGCGAGAGAAATCCAGCCATCGTGTTCCATTCCCCTGCATCCGCTATGATCACGGAATTATTACCATTGCTTACAGTAAAATTTCCGTGATTGCTACCCTGCATGTCTTGACAGTGCGCCCTTTACAATTGGACCGGTTGGCCCACCTGATAGGGTCAGGGATGGCAAGCGAGGAACCATGACCGAGAACATCCAGGCCGCTGCAGCAACGCACCATCCCGGCGCCGGCCGCCGTCGTGCCCGCGACACGCCGAAGGGCCGCCAGGTAAGTCTGGAGGCACGCGCGGCCATTGCGGAACTGCTGGGCGCGCGTTCGCGCGCCCGCGATCTTTTGATCGAGCATCTGCACCTGATCCAGGATCGGCATGGGCGCATCCCGACCGATCTGCTGGCGGCGCTGGCAGAAGCGATGCGGCTGTCGTTCGCCGAAGTGTTTGAGGTGGCAACGTTCTACGCCCATTTCGATATTACCGACAGCGATCCCCCGGTTGCCATCCGGGTGTGCGACAGCATCGCCTGCATGCTGCAAGGCGCGGACGCACTGGCCGCCGCCATTCAGGCCGGCACCTCGGCGCGCCTGCAGCGCGTGCCCTGCGTCGGCCGCTGCGACCGCGCGCCGGTTGCCGAAGTTGGGCAGAATTTTCTGGACCGCGCCACCGCCCCGCGTGTGCTGGCGGCGCTGGCGGCCGGCGAAACGCAGCCGATCCTGCCTGCGACGATTGATTATGATGCCTATCGCGCCGGCGGCGGCTATGGGCTGCTGGAACGGCTGCGCGCCGGCGAGATCGATGACGAAACAATCCTGGCGGCGCTGGACGATGCCAAGCTGCAAGGCAAGGGCGGCGCCGGCTTCCCTACCGGTCGCAAATGGCGCACCGTGCGCGACCAACCCGGCGTGCGGCTGATGGCGGTGAATGGCGACGAGGGCGAACCCGGCACGTTCAAGGATCGGCACTACCTCGAAGCCGATCCGCATCGCTTTCTGGAAGGCATGCTGATCGCGGCCGAGGTGGTCGGCGCGGTGGAAATCTATATTTATCTGCGTGACGAATATCCTGCCGCGCGCGCCATCCTGATCGCCGAACTGGCGAAATTGCCCGCCGGCGGCCCGCGTGTGCATTTGCGCCGTGGCGCTGGCGCTTATGTGTGCGGTGAAGAATCCGCCATGATCGAGAGCATCGAGGGTAAGCGTGGGCTGCCGCGCAACAAGCCGCCGTTCGTGTTCCAGGTCGGCTTGTTCGGCCGCCCCACCTTGGTCAACAATGTCGAAACCCTTTGGTGGGTGCGCGATATCGTCGAA
>JAYTQP010000307.1:0-1514 GCA_043746675.1 Rhodospirillales bacterium
CGCCGTATTTTGCGCTTCGTGCCGGCTAGCCCGCCGGCCGCCCCCGATCCGCTGGCCGCCAACCCGGTTGGCCGCACGCAGTCGCATATGATCTGGGACATGCTGTTCGGCCAGTCCAGCGCCGGTGTGCCGTCGCCGCAGATGGTCGCCGATTATAGCGTGTCGGCCGATGCTCGGCTTTGGCGCTTTACGCTGCGCGACGGCCTGCGTTTTCACGACGGCACGGCGGTGCGGGCGGGCGACTGTGTGGCCTCCATCCGTCGTTGGGGCAAGCGCCGGGTGCTCGGCGCGCAATTGCTTCGCCGCACCAGCGCAATGCGGGCGATCGGCGATCTTCGGTTCGAGATCCGTCTCGATCGGCCCTATCCGCTGATGCTGTATGCGCTCGCCTCCGACTTATGTTTCATTATGCCGGAAGGGCTTGCCAAACTCGATCCCGACCAGCCGCTGTCGGTGTTCATTGGCAGCGGTCCGTTTCGCTATCGCGGCCTCGTGGAGGGCCAGCCGCACTTCGAGCGGTTCGATGCCTATCGCCCCGCGCCGGGCCCGGCGGACTTCACCAGCGGCGGCAAGACCGTCTGGTTCGACCAGATCGACTGGCATGCCCCGACCGATCCGGCGACGACGGCTGCCGCCCTGCAACAGGGCGCGATCGACTGGTGGCACGATCCGCTCGTTGATATGCTACCGCAATTACGTGGCAACCCCGAAGTGCGGGTAGGCCTGCTGGACCCGACCGGGGCGATGCCGGCGCTGTGCTTCAACCACCTGCTGCCGCCGTTCAACAATCCGCGGCTGCGGCGGGCGGTGCTGCTGGCGGTGGACCAGGATGAGTTTGTGCAAGCCGCGATGGGTGGCGAGCCGGAGCTGACTCGCAGCGCGGTTGGTATTTTCACTCCGGACATGCCGTACGCCAACGATGTTGGGATGGAAGTGCTGACCTCGCCGCGCGACCTCGCTCTGGTGCGCCGGCTGGTGGTGGAAAGCGGCTATGCTGGGGAGCGGATCACGCTGCTCGGCCCCAGCGACATCCCGCGCATCCAGGCGCTGGCCCAGGTCGCCGGCGACCTGTTCGAGCGCATCGGGCTGAAGGTGGATTATGTCAGCCTGGAATGGTCGGCCTTGCTGCAACGGCGCGGGTTGAAGGTGCCGCCCGAAGCCGGTGGCTGGAACGCTTTTTGTACGACCTATTCGGGCCTGGCCACCGTATCGCCTGCCAATCACGCCCCGATCCGCGCGAACGGGGTTGCTGTCGGCACTGGCTGGCCGGATTCCAAGCGGCTGGAATCGCTGCGCGATGCCTGGTTCGATGCCCCCGATCTGGCTGGCCAGCAAACCATCTGCCGCGCCATCCAGCGCGTCGCCTGGGAAGATGTGCCCTACATCCCGCTCGGCCAATGGTTCACCCCAACGGCCACGCGCAGTGCCCTGGTGGACATTCCGCGCGCGCCGTTTCCGGTGTTCTGGGGCGTGCGGCGGGAAGCGTAGCCGGCGCGACGCGCCCACAGTAGCGC
>JAYTQP010000308.1:0-3812 GCA_043746675.1 Rhodospirillales bacterium
GACGCGCCGCCGGCCCGCCTCGGCATGGATACCGTGCTGGCCGACGCCAAAACCCGCGACCTCTGCGTCATCCACACCTCCACCCCCAGCTTCGCGTCCGACGTGAAGGTGGCCCAGGCGATCAAAGACGCCAACCCCGGCATCAAGATCGGCATGGTCGGCGCCAAGGTGGCGGTGCAGCCGGAAGAAAGCCTGCTGAAAGGCGCGCCGATCGATTTCGTCGCCCGCAACGAATTCGACTTCACCATCAAAGACATCGCCGAGGGCATGGATTTTGCTGCGGTGGACGGCATTTCCTACCGCAACGCCGATGGCGCCATCGTGCACAACAAAGAACGCCGCATCCTCGCCAACATGGACGATCTGCCCTTCGTGACCGAGGTTTATAAGCGCGACCTGAAGATCGAGGATTACTTCATCGGTTACCTCAAGCACCCCTATCTGTCGCTCTATACCGGCCGCGGCTGCAAAAGCCATTGCACCTTCTGCCTGTGGCCGCAGACCGTCGGCGGGCATAATTACCGGGTGCGCAGCGTCGAACACGT
Organism: Rhodospirillales bacterium; assembly: GCA_043746675.1. Lineage (GTDB taxonomy): Bacteria > Pseudomonadota > Alphaproteobacteria > Acetobacterales > Acetobacteraceae > CAITOL01. The sequence goes on from JAYTQP010000308.1 coordinate 546, forward strand.
CGCCGCCGAAATCCGCCAGTCGCTGAAATTATTTCCCCAGGTGAAGGAAATCTTTTTCGACGACGACACCTTCACCGATAATCTGCCGCGCGCCGAGGCGATCGCCAAGGAGCTTGGCAAGATGGGCGTCACCTGGTCCTGCAACGCCAAGGCCAACGTGCCGCGCGCCACCCTGAAAGTGCTGCGCGACAACGGCTTGCGGCTGCTGCTGGTGGGCTATGAAAGCGGCAATCAGCAGATCCTGCACAACATCAAGAAGGGCATGCTGATCGACGTCGCCAAGCGCTTCACCAAGGATTGCCACGCGCTCGGCATCAAGATCCACGGCACCTTCATCCTCGGTCTGCCCGGCGAGACCACCGAAACCATCGAAGAAACCATTCGCTTCGCCACCGAAGTGAACCCGCACACCATGCAGGTTTCGCTCGCAGCACCCTATCCCGGCACCTTCCTCTACAAGCAGGCGCTGGAAAATGGCTGGCTGGACGAAGCCAACGCCGAACTGATCGACGATAGCGGCGTGCAGATCGCGCCATTGCACTACCCGCATCTTTCGCACACCGAAATCTTCGACTCGGTGGAAACCTTCTATCGTCGCTTTTACTTCCGGGCGCCGAAAATCGCCGCCATCGTCGGCGAAATGGTCACCAGCCCGCAAATGATGGTGCGCCGCCTGCGCGAAGGGGTGGAATTCTTCCAGTTCCTCCGTGAACGCCACAAGGCCGCGTAAGGCGACCGCGCTCACCTTCACCGCCGACGATTTCGGGCTGTGCGAGGCGGTTAATGAAGGCGTCGAACGCGCCCATCGGGATGGGCTGCTGAACGCCGCCAGCCTGATGGTCGCCGGTGCCGCGGCCGACGACGCCGTTCGCCGCGCCCGCCGGATGCCTGATCTGCGCGTCGGGCTGCACCTGGTGGTAATCGAAGGGCCGCCCACGCTGCCGGCGAGCGACATTCCCGATCTACTGGATGCGGCCGGCCAGTTTCCGTCCGATCAAGCCCGGCTCGGGATCAACTACTTCTTCCGCCCCGCCATCCGCCGCCAGCTCGCCGCCGAGATCCGCGCCCAGTTCGCCGCCTTCGCCGCCACCGGCCTGAAGCTCGGCCACGCCGATGCGCACAAGCACATGCATCTGCACCCGACCGTCGGGCGATATCTGATCCAGATCGGCCGCGAGTTCGGCCTCACCCGCGTGCGCGTGCCCGCCGAACCGCCCGCGATCATGCGGCAATGTGGCGTTGCAACCAGCCCCGACGCCCGCGCGCTCTACGCCTGGACCCACCTGCTGCGAAGCCAAATCCGCCGCGCCGGCATGGCGGCGCCGGACGCAGTGTTCGGCCTGGCCTGGACCGGCGCCTTCACCAAAGCGCGGCTGGAAACCCTGCTGCCCCTATTGCCCGATGGCGACATCGAACTTTACTTCCACCCCGCCGCCGGCCGCGACGCCACCCTCGATCGCCTGATGCCGGATTACCAACACGAAGCCGAACTCGAAGCCCTGCTCACCCTACGGGTTCGTAATTGGTAACGAAATCCGCCGGCAGATTTGGCCCCCAGATCGAAAGCGCATCTTCGACCGTATGATCGGCGCCTGATGTGATGTAGCGCTACCGCTTGACGAAGTATTTCGTATAACCAATAAGGTGCGCCCAGCGCCGGTGCGGTCGGCAATAATTTTGGTGGGATATCGGCATGGTCAGGCAGCAATACGGGGCAATGGAATGAGTACCGGTCAGATGGCGGTATTGTTCGTCGGCGGGTCGGCGCTGTTCGCCATTCTCGGCGTGCTGGGCGGGCGCAAACTGGTGCATGGCCACGTTGCCGAAGGCCATAACGACGTTTTGGTGCCGCTGTTTCTGACCGCCGGGGTGATCTACGCGGTATTGCTCGGCTTCATGGTGATCGCGGAATGGCAAGCCTACGACGTCGCCCACGCCAACACTGCCGAGGAAGCCGCCTTGCTGGTGCCGTTGTACCGCCAGACAACGGTGATGGCGCCCGAAAAAGGCAAGGAAATGCAGGAAGCAATCCGCGCCTACGCCGAGGATGTGATCAAGGGCTGGGATGGCTTCATCGCCGGGCGGCGTAACACCACCGCCGGCCATGACGTGAACCAGATCTTTGCGGTGTTCGCCAGCCTCACGCCAGCCACCAAGCCGCGCGAACTGATCGCCGGACAGTTCATGACCACGTTCTCCCAGGTGATTCTCGACCGTAACAAACGCTATCTGCAAGCATCCGAGCATTTGTCCTGGCTGATGTGGTTCGCGGTGATCGGCGGCGGGGTGGTGACTGTCGCGATGACCTTCATTCTCTACATGGAAAAAGCCTGGCCGCATGTGTTGGGGGTGACAGTGCTGGCTGTGCTGATCGGTACCTTGCTGTTCACCATCTCCGTGCTCGATCGACCTTTCGTCGGGCCGCTGGGGATCGAGGCGGCGCCGTTCGAGCAGGCACTTTCGGTGTTCAACGACGTCGATCACGGCAATTAGGGGCGAGACGATGCACATCAGCAGTCTGAATGCTCTGCCGCCTGGAGCGGTCGAACTCGGCGTCGTCTATGCCTCGGTCGAAGGCGTGAACGAGGCCTCGTTCGACGATTGCCTGGAAGAACTCACCCATAAGGCGCATGCGCTCGGCGCCACCGGGCTAATCGCGCTGCAACTGGTGCAAAGCCAATTCCAGTGGAACCAGCGCACCAGCCTGCTGGCAACCGCGGTCAAGGCCGCGTAGCCGATCACCGCTGGCGGCGGAACCAGGCGGCGAGCGCCACCTCTGCCATTGTCCCGGCCGCCAAGGCTTCGATGGTGGCGACTGCCTCGGGCGGGGACGACGCTGAGGCGCGCGCCGTTCAGCGCCAGAAATAAGCGCGCCATCACCCCGCTCGTCCGCCTATCGCCATCGACAAAGGGATGGTTCCGGGTAATCCCGATCGCATAGCGACCAAGCCCACCAATTCACAAGATCGCCGTGTGCACAAAGTTGGAAACCACATCGAGCCGCTTGCTGTGCCACGGGTCCGGGATACGGCAGTTGGTGAGGTAGGCAAACGATGTGCCGGACTCCGGATCGCCCCAGCAATAAGCAATGCCGGCGCCGCCGTGCCCGAAGGTGGTGGGGGAGGCGAAGCTGCCAAGCCCGCGGATGGTCGGGGTGGTGCCGCGCAGATGCGGGCCGAGGCCGCGATGCATCGGCTGGTTCATGTTGTGGTCGTGCATATCGCCGGTCCAGTTGCGGATGGCATATTGCAGCGTGCGCGGCGACAG
>JAYTQP010000309.1:0-3208 GCA_043746675.1 Rhodospirillales bacterium
GCGTCCGCCGCCTGCGCCTGGCCGGAATAATCCACGTCGCGCGCCCATTCGCTATCGCCATGGCCGCGCTGGTCGAGCGCGAAGACGTGATAATCCTGCGCCAGATTGAGGCTGACCAGGTCCCAGGAATGCGCCTGCTGATGCCCGCCATGCAGCAGGATGATCGTTGGATTGGCCGGATTGCCCCATTCCAGAAAGTGGAACCGCATGCCGCGCAGCACGATGTTGCGCGATCGGTACAAAACCGCGCTGCTATGGGCGATGCCGAGGTCGGTCGCACTTTGTAGCAGGCTGGCAAATTCTTCGGTTGCTGTCATGTCGTGCGGCGCGGTGGTCTCGGCGAAGATGTTCAGGTTCATGCTTGGGCCTTCAGAGGGCGAAATCGTCCCACAGGATCTGGCCAACCTCGCCCATCAGGCTGGCGATGGCGACGTTGGCTTCGGCGAGCTGGCGGGAGTTGCCGTGCGGCATTTCGGTGGTGTCCATGGTGAAGATGGCGAAGGCGATGCTGTCGTCCGGGCCACGACGGATCAGGCCGGCATCGTTGCGCAGGCCGCGCAGGGAGCCGGTTTTGTTGGCCACGCTGCCGGTCGGCAGGAAGCGGGGGACGCGGTCCTGATAGTGCTGGTTTTCCATCAGCGCGATCATGTCGGCGCAGTCGGCGGGTTCGCCGGCGGTGCCATTGGCGATCATCACCATCAGTTTGGCCATGTCGATCGCGGAGGTGACGTTGTTGGAGCCGTCGCGGGCGAAGGCGCCCGATGTGAACGGCATCGGCCGCTGCCGGCTGGCGGTTTTGTAGTCGGCGTAGGTGACCTCGCCTTCAACAGGCAGGTCCCAGGCTTTGCGGAACAGGCCATTGGTGGCGTGTGGCACATGGATGTCGTTCAGTCCGAGGCTGTGCATCCTAGCGGTTGCCGCACCTGGCCCGATCAAATCCACCAGCACGTCGGTGGCGGTGTTGTCGCTGACGATCATCATCAGCATCATCAGGTCGCGGATGGTCGGTGCGAGGCCAGTGCCGAGCGTTTGCATCACCCCGGAACCGATCACGCGGTGGCGTTCTTCGAACGGCAGCCGGTCGGTGATGGCGAAGCGGCCGGCGCGCGCCTGGGCGTAAACCTCGACCATAACGGGCACTTTGAACACGCTGGCGGTTGGGAACAGCGCATGGCCATTTATGTCGATGGCGGCGCCGCTCTCCACCGCGATTGCGGCAAAGCCGCTCTCCAACGGGACGGCGCCAAGCAGTTTGGCAATCTTCGCTTGTGCTTCCGCCATCGTTCGATCCCCGCCGGTTCGGTTAAGCCGCGACCACTTTCAGCCGATCGGAAAAGCTTTTGCGGAACTTTGCCACTTTCGGCCCGACCACCGCCTGGCAGTAGCCGCTCCAGGGATTGCGGGCGAAGTAGTTGTGGTGCTCCGGTTCGGCTGGCCAGAATTTCTCCAGCGGGATCAGTTCGGTCACCAGCGGATCGCGCCAGAGGCCCTCGGCGACGATTTCAGCCATGATTTTCTTGGCGCTGGCTTTCTGCGCGTCGCCGTGGGCGAAGATGACCGAGCGGTATTGCGGCCCGACATCGTGGCCCTGGCGGTCTTTGGTGGTGGGGTCGTGGATGGTGAAGAACACTCGCAGCAGGTCGTCGTAGGACACTTGCTCGGGGTCGAAGCTGACCTGGACGACTTCGGCATGGCCGGTTTTCTTGCCGCAGACTTCTTCGTAGCTCGGGTTGTCCAGGTGTCCGCCGGCGTAGCCGGACATCACCGCGCTCACCCCGCGCAGGCCGAGATAGCAGGCTTCCAGGCACCAGAAGCAGCCGCCGCCCAAGGTCGCGATTTCTGTGCTCATCGGCAAATCCCCCGTATGGTTCGCCCGAGCATGGGCATCAGGCGGCGGCAAGGCAAGTGCGCAACGCATTGCCGAAGCGTTCGACATCGGCTTCATTGTTATAGACATGCGGGCTGACCCGCAGCACGCCGCCGCGTTCGGCGACGTAGGTGTGCTGCGCCGCCAGACCGTCCAGCAGGGTGGCGGGGATGCCGCCTTCGATGCGCAGGCCGAGGATGTGCGGGGCGCGCAAATGTCGGGCCAAAGCGGTTACGCCGGGAATGTCGGCGACGGCGTTTGCCAGCGCATCGGTCAGGCCGCGCAGGCGGGCGGCGATCGCCGGTGCGCCCCAGGCCGCCACCTGCGCCATCCCGGCGACCGCCATCGGCAGGCCGATCGGGTCGCGGAACTCGCCGCGGTCGTAGCGGCGGGCGCCGGGGTGGAGTTTGTCGCCGTCGCGGGTGGCGCCGTGATGTTCCAGCGGCTGGCCGTTCTGGCGGTGCGGGGCGGCGTAGAGAAAGGCGGTGCTGTAAGGGCCGAGCACCCATTTATAGGTAGGGAAGGCGAGGTAGTCCGGCGCGAGAGTGGCGACATCGATATCGAGCACGCCGACGGCCTGGGTGGCGTCGATCACCACCAGCCCGCCCTGGGCGCGCACTGCGGGGATGATGCTGGCGAGGTCGATCAACGCGCCGTCGCTCCAATGCAGCGGGGTGAGCGCGGCCAGCCCAACCGGGGGCGCGCCGGGGCGGTGGATGGCGTCCAGGATCGCCGGTGTCCAATCGCCATCGGCGGGGCGCTTGACGATATCGATGGAGGCGTTGGCGGCGCGGGCGAGGTCGGTCCAGACCAGTGCCAGAGACGGAAATTCCGCTTCGATCATCAGCACGCGGGTTCCGGGCGGGATGGATATGTTGCGGGCGGCGGTGGCGATGCCGTAGCTGACCGCGTTGGTCAGCGCGATATCATCCGGCGCGGCGCCGATCAGGCCGGCGGCGGCGGCGCGGGCGCGGTCGGCCCAGGCATCGGTCTGGCCCAGGGCAGGGGTCCAGGGCGTTACTTTGGTTTGCACGCCGAGCACGCCGGCGGCCTGCACCGCGCGCGATACCGGCGAGAAGGCGGCCGAATTGAGGTAGGCGACATCATCGGGCATTTTGAACAGCGCACGTTGGCACGGCAAAGCTTCGGACATTATTTTCCCCCCGACCTGACCAAACCCCGCTTGGAGCGTGCTGACCCCGGCCACCGCTGCGCCAGTGAAGCGCACCCGCACGACCACGAACTAGTGCTTCGACTCATTCGGATGGTACCGAATGAGTCGAAGCACTAGGTTGATTTTGTGGGCCGATTCACCCAACGGGCTGAAGTGCCCGTTGGGAT
>JAYTQP010000310.1:0-14049 GCA_043746675.1 Rhodospirillales bacterium
TAGGCGCCCAGCCCGTGCGCGGCCAGTTTGTCATCGCCCCAGGACGCCACTTCGGACACGATGGCGGCATTCCACGATCCGCCGGACGCCGTGATCGCCCCGGTCACATAGTACGGCAGGATCCCCGGCAGCATCACCCGCCGCCACCACAGCCAGCCGCCGATGCGAAAATTCTTCGCCGCTTCCTGCAAATCGCCCGGAAACGCCGCCGCTCCGGCGATCACATTGAACAGGATATACCATTGCGTCCCCAGCACCATCAGCGGAGTGAGGAATATATCGGCGTTCAGATGAAACGCCACGATCACGATCACGAACGGCGGAAACAGCAGATTGGCCGGAAACGCGGCAAGAAACTGCGCCACCGGCTGCACCCGTCGCGCCCAGGCCGGCCGCAACCCAAGCCAGACCCCGATCGGCACCCACAACAGCGACGACAGCGCCATCAGCACCGCCACCCGCAGCAACGTGATCAGCCCGAGCAGCAGCGCCTCGCCGACATCCGCCCAGGCCAGTTGCGCCGCCACATAGGTCACGATTGCCCAGATCGCGAAGCCCACCGCCGCCAGCACGATTGCCCCGAACACGATATCCCCGACCACCGACGGCGCGGCCGCGCGCCGCGTGCCGAAACTGGGCAGCACGATGCGCAGCCCGCCGATCCAGGTCAGCGCGTCGCCGAACGCCCCGCCGGCCACTCGCAGCACATGGGTTCGCCGGATCATGCGCAACATCCAGGGATCTTCGACCGCCGGCCCGCTGGCCGTGGTCTCGAAGCGAAACTTCGCCGACCAGGCCACCAGCGGACGAAACAGCAACTGATCATAGGCGAGGATCACGACCAGCATGGTCAGGATCGCCCAGCCCACCGCGCCCAGATCTTTCCGCTCCAACGCCAGCGCAACGTACGACCCGATCCCCGGCAGCTTCCAGTTATTGTCGCCGAGCGTGATCGCCTCGGACGCCACCACAAAAAACCACCCGGCCGACATCGACAGCATCGTATTCCACACCAGCCCCGGCATCGCGAACGGCACTTCCAGCCGCCAGAAACGCTGCCACGCCGTCAGCCGAAACCCCCGGCAGGCTTCATCGAGGTCGCCCGGCAACGTCGTCAGCGACTGATAAAAACTGAACGCCATGTTCCAGGCCTGGCTGGTGAAAATGGCGAAAATCGCCGCCAGTTCCAGCCCCATCACCCGCCCCGGGAACAGGTTCATGAAAAACGCGATGGTGAAGGTCAGAAACCCCAGGATCGGAACCGACTGCAAAATATCCAGCATCGGGATCAGAATCAGCCCGGCGCGCCGGCTTTTCGCCGCCAGCGGCGCGTACGTAAACGTAAACAGCAGGGATGCCGCCAATGCGGCGAACATCCGCAACGTCGTGCGCAGCGCATAATCCGGCAACGACCACGGATCGAGGTTGATCGCGGTGGCTTCCAGCGCATCCAGCGGAACCAAGGTACCGCGTGCCGAATGGCCCAGCGCGATCAGCCCGCCAAACACGCAGAACAGCGCCGCAATGTCCCAGATATTCGGCAACCGCCCGCCAGCGGCGGAAACCAAAGGGGAACGTGCCATCACCCAACCCGAAATTGCAGTCTGCCGCCTGTTAGCCCACGGCCGGCACACTGTCACCCAAAGTTGCGTGGCGGTATTATGACATCGTGCCCGTGCTGCCAAAACCACCCTCGCCGCGCACGGTCGCATCCAGATCGGCGGTTTCCTGCCAAACCGCCCGCGTCACCGGCGCCAGCACCGCCTGGGCAATCCGCATGCCCCGCTCAATTGTGAACGGCACCTGCCCCGCATTCATCACGATCACCTGCAACTCACCGCGATAATCCTCATCCACCGTTCCAGGACTGTTGGGCAGCACGATCCCATTCTTCAAAGCCAGCCCCGACCGTGGCCTGATCTGCAACTCATACCCGCGCGGCAGCGCAATCTTCAGCCCCAGCGGCACCAGCATCCGCCCCCCCGGCGGCAAGACCACCGGCGCCCCAATCGCCGCCAGCACATCCATCCCCGCCGCCCCCAGCGTCGCATAGGCCGGCAACGCCAACCCCTCGCTATGCGGCAGCCGCTGAACCCGAACAATCTGTTCCAACAAAAATATCCCATGCCAGTGCGCAGAAGGCCAAATGGACAAAAGTTTTTTGCTTCTTTTTTTCAAAAAAGAAGCGCTTCAGAAAGAGTTCTTTTTTGAAAAAAAGAACCAAAAAACTTCTATGACTCTAGGGTTTTTGCGATCCGCGCCGCGAGGCGCGTGGCAACTTCATCCTTGCTGAGGCGCGGCCAGTCTTCGGTGCCGGCTTCGGTAATAAGATGAATCTGGTTTTCCGCGCCGCCCATGATGCCGGTGGCTGGCGATACGTCGTTGGCCACGATCCAGTCGCAATTCTTGCGCCGTCGCTTGGCTTCGGCGTGCAGCCTTAAATCATGCGTCTCCGCCGCGAACCCGACCACCAGCCCCGGACGCCGCGGCCCCGCTGCGGCAATGGTGGCGAGAATGTCCGGGTTGGGCACCAGTTCCAGCGCCGGCGGCGCGCCACCTTCCGTCTTTTTCAGCTTCAATTCGGCCGCATTGGCCACTCGCCAATCGGCCACCGCGGCGGCAAACACCGCAGCATCGGCCGGCAGGGCCGCCTGGCACGCCGCCAGCATCTCGGCGGCGGTCTCCACCTGCCGAAGATCGACCCCATCCGGCACCGGAACCCCCACCGGCCCGCTCACCAATGTCACCCTGGCGCCCAGCTTCGCCAGCGCCCCGGCAATCGCGTGGCCCTGGCGGCCGGAACTGCGGTTGGCGATGTAGCGCACCGGATCGATCGGCTCATGCGTCGGTCCCGATGTCACCAGCACATGCCGCCCCGCCAACGGCCGCATTGGATGCAACGCCTGCTGGATGGCGGCAAAAATCTCCGCCGGTTCGGCCAGCCGGCCGGGGCCGAATTCGTTGCACGCCATCGCACCCTCGTTCGGGCCGATCACCGCAATGCCGCGCCGGGCCAAGGTCGCCATGTTGGCCTGGGTCGCCGCATGCTGCCACATCCGCACATTCATCGCCGGCGCAACCATAACCGGCTTGTCGGTCGCCAGCAGAACGGTCGCGGCCAGATCATCGGCGATGCCGGCGGCCATCTTGGCGAGGAAATTGGCGGTGGCCGGCGCCACCACCACCAGATCGGCGGCGCGGGACAGTTGGATATGGCCCATCTCGTTCTCGTCGGTCAGCGAGAACAATTCGGAAAAGACCTTGTTCTCGCTCACCGCCTGCAAGCTGAGCGGCGTGACGAACTGCGCCGCCGCCTCGGTCAGCACGCAGGTCACCTGCATCCCAGCCTTGCGCAGCAGCCGCACCAGCTCGATCGCCTTGAAGGCGGCAATCCCGCCGGTGATCACCAGCAGAACGGATTTTTCCGCAGCCCCGGTCACAGTTTCCACCCGCTATGGATCGCCGCGATCCCGCCGGACAGGGTGCGCAGCTTCACCCGGGCAAAGCCGGCGGCGGTGAACATGCCCGCCAGGGTCTGCTGATCCGGGAAGGTGCGGATGCTTTCGGCCAGATAGCGGTAGCTCTCCCGATCGCCAGCAAACATCTGCCCCAAACGCGGCAGCATCTGGAACGACCAGGCGTTATAGAGCGGCGCCAGGGCTGCAACTTGCACGGCAGAAAATTCCAGACAGACGAACCGCCCGCCCGGCCGCAGCACCCGGCGCGCCTCCGCCAACACCGCCGCCTTGTCGGTGCAGTTGCGCAGCCCGAACGCCATCGAAACCGTATCCACCGCGCCGTCCGGCAGCGGCAGCCGCTCGGCGTCGGCAACCAGAAACCCGATCCCGTCGGCATGCCCGCGATTGATCACCCGGTCGCGGCCCACTTGCAGCATGGCTTCATTGATGTCCGACAGAATTGCCTTCCCGCCGCCTTTGGCCCGCCAGCCCAGGCTGATGTCCCCGGTGCCGCCGGCCAGGTCGAGCAGGGTTTTGCGCGGCCGCGGATCGAGGTCGGTCAGATAAATCTGCTTCCAGACCCGATGGATGCCGAGCGACATCAGATCGTTCATCAAATCGTAGCGTGGCGCCACGCTGTCGAACACCGCCCGCACCAGCGGCTTCTTCGCCGCCACCGCAACCTGCTGGTAGCCGAAATCGGTGACCGCAGCCGGGGATGAGTTGTCCTGCATAGGGCCTCTCTATAGCCTTATCCCCACCATGCCGGAACTCCCCGAGGTCGAAACCGTGATGCGCGGGCTGCAGGCGGTGCTGCAAGGCCGGGTGCTGCGTCGCGCCCTGCTGCACCGCGCCGGCCTGCGCTGGCCGTTTCCACCCGGCCTCGCCGATCATCTGACCGGGGCGGAAGTGGTCGGGTTTCGCCGACGCGCCAAATATATGCTGATGCGGCTGGATCGCGGCACCTCCCTGCTGGTCCATCTCGGCATGTCCGGCCGCATGCTGATCCGCCCAACCGGCGCCAACGCGCTGCCGGCGCATGAACACATGACCCTGGAAACAGAAGACGGCACCACCGTCGGCTTCGTCGATCCCCGGCGGTTCGGCGCGGTCGATCTGCTGACGACCGACCAGGAAGCCAGCCACCGGCTGCTTGCCGGCCTCGGGCCGGAACCGCTGGACGCTGGCTTCGACGCCAAATGCCTCGCCGCCGCGCTGGCCGGCCGCCGCACCCCGATCAAGGCGGCGCTGCTCGATCAGGGCAACGTCGCCGGCCTCGGTAACATCTACGTGTGTGAGGCGCTGTTCCGCGCCAACATCCTGCCGACGCGCGACGCCGGCAGCATCACGAAGGCGGAAACCCGCAAACTGTTGCGCGAGATTAAGGCCACGCTGACCGAGGCGATCGCCGCCGGCGGGTCCACCCTGCGCGACTATGTGCAGCCGGACGGCGAACTCGGCTATTTCCAGCACGCCTGGAGGGTTTATGGCCGCGCGGGCGAACGCTGCGCCGATTGTCCGGCCGGGCGCAAATGCGGCGGCATCGCCCGCATCGTCCAGTCCGGCCGCTCCACCTTCTATTGCCCCTACCATCAGCGCCCGGTAGAGAGCGCGCCACGTTAGGAGAGCCCGCATGACCGAGCCCGACATGATTCTGGTCGAAACCCATGGTGCCGTCGGCCTGATCCGGCTGAACCGGCCGAAGGCGCTGAACGCGTTGTGCGACCAGTTGATGCGCGAACTCGGCCACCAGTTGCTGGCCTTCGACGCCGATCCGCAGATCGGCGCCATCGTGCTCACCGGCAGCGAACGTGCCTTCGCCGCCGGCGCCGACATCAAGGAAATGCTCGGCCGCACCTACCCCGATGTTTATCACAATGATTTTATCGGCAAGCACTGGGAAACCGTGTTGCAGATCAAAAAGCCGGTGATCGCCGCGGTGGCCGGCTTTGCGCTCGGCGGCGGCTGCGAACTGGCGATGATGTGCGATTTCATCGTCGCCGCGGATACCGCCAAATTCGGCCAGCCGGAAATCAATCTCGGCGTCATCCCCGGCGCCGGCGGCACCCAGCGGCTGACCCGCGCGGTCGGCAAGGCCAAGGCGATGGACATGGTGCTGACCGCGCGCATGATGGATGCCGCCGAAGCCGAGCGCGCCAGCCTGGTCAGTCGGGTTTTCCCAGCCGATCAGATGCTGGCCGAAGCCCTGAAAATCGGCGCCCAACTCGCCGCGCTGTCGCCGATCGCGGTCGCGATGGCCAAGGAAAGCGTCAACCGCGCCTTTGAAACCACCTTGCATGAAGGCGTCCGCTTCGAGCGCCGGCTGTTCCTGTCGATGTTCGGCACCCCGGACCAGCAGGAAGGCATGGCCGCCTTCGCCGAAAAACGCCCGGCCAACTTCAAGCGCTAACCTCAGGCATGCGCCCATCCGGCCTTACGACGATTGACTCGCCCCGGGCATCTGCCTAGAACCCGGCCCTTCTTCCCTTTCCCCCACTCGGACAGATCTGCACCAATGGCCAACACCGCCTCCGCCCGCAAGCGTATCCGCCAGAACGCCGTTCGCACCTTGCGCAATAACTCCCGCAAGTCCCGCGTGCGCACCTTCGTCAAGAAGGTTGAACTGGCCATCGCCAGCGGCGACAAATCCGTTGCCGCTGAGGCGCTGAAGGCGGCCCAGCCTGAAATGCAGCGCGGCGTGACCAAAGGCGTGTTGCATCTGAACACGGTTGCCCGCAAGATTGCCCGTCTGGCAAAGCGGATCAAGGCAATCGCGGGCTGAAAATCTTGCGTCGACCCCTTTCGCCTGGGCGTATCTGCGGCGAAAGGGCATGAAGTGTGCGGCTTCGCACACGCGAGATCAGTGGGATAGAACAGTATCTTCGGTCGCCGTAGTATAGAGCGATCTCAACCCACATGAATCCACCATCGTTACTTCGCCGGTCCTAAGAAATACTCTAAGACTCGGAATAACGATTGCCATAGCTGCCATTCCGGACTACTCATCAGATGCGGGTTGCCGCAGACGAATAATGTCTCGTTTTGAAAAATACGATGCTTCGTCAAGGAGTTGACTGAACCGTTCGCGCAATTCCTGGTTTGCGGACGCGGTTCGGTGATCGTCTCTGGGCTCGGTGCGCGTTTGGCAGCAGGGTGGTAAAAAGTGAATAACGGCAACGGCATCGACGCAGGCTTCGACCGGGATGCGGGGCTGTCGCATAACGCCGCACCGCGTGTCGATCCGCAGCTCGCCGGCCAATGGGCGCGCGTCCGTGGCCGCCTGCAGGCCGACGTGGGAGAAGTCGAATACCGCAACTGGCTGCGCCAGATGACCCTGGTCGGGCAAGATGGCGACGAGGTCACAGTGCATTTGCCCACCCGCTTCCTGCGGGACTGGGTGCGCTCGCACTACGGCGATCGGCTGGGCGCGCTCTGGCAGGCCGAGAACGCCGTCGTCAAACGGGTCGATATCCGCGTCGGCAGCGCCGCACAGGTAACCGGGCTGGCGGAATCGGTCGCCGTCGCGCTACCGATCGGCACTAGCGGCAACGGCCCGCGCGGCGATGATCGCCTGGAGCGGGTGGCCGAAACCGGCACCCTGGTGCCGCGCTACACCTTCGCCGATTTCATCGTCGGCAAGCCGAACGCCTTCGCGCAAGCCTGCGCCCAGCGGGTCGCCGAACGGCCGGCCAGCGCCGGCTTCAATCCGTTGTTCCTGTATGGCGGCGTCGGGCTCGGCAAAACCCATCTGATGCACGCCATCGCCTGGCAGTTGATCGACCCCGCCCGTCCCGGCGGCCCGGTTTCGGTTGCCTATATGTCGGCCGAGAAGTTCATGTACCGCTTCATCGCCGCCATCCGCAACCAATCCACCATGCAGTTCAAGGAGCAGCTTCGCAGCGTCGATGTGCTGATGATCGACGACCTCCAGTTCCTGATCAACAAGGATGCCACCCAGGACGAATTCTTCCACACCTTCAACGCGCTGGTCGAAACCGGCAAGCAGATCGTGGTGTCGGCCGACAAATCGCCCTCCGACCTGTCCGGCCTCGAAGAACGCGTGCGCACCCGCCTCGGCAGCGGCATGGTGGCCGATTTGCACGCCACCACCTACGAACTGCGCATTTCCATCCTCGAAGCCAAGGCCGCCCAGACCAATGTCGTGGTGCCGCCGAAGGTGATCGAGTTCCTGTCCCACAAGATCACCACCAACATCCGCGAACTCGAAGGCGCGCTCAACCGTCTGGTCGCGCACGCCAACCTGTTCGGCCACACCATCTCCCTCGAAAGCGCCCACGAGGTCCTGCACGACATCCTCAAGGCGCACGAACGCCGCGTCACTATCGAGGAAATCCAGCGCAAGGTCGCCGAGCACTGGAACCTGCGCCTGTCCGACATGTCGTCCGCCCGCCGCGCCCGCGCGGTCGCCCGGCCGCGCCAGGTTGCGATGTATCTCGCCAAACAACTGACCAGCCGCAGCCTGCCTGAAATCGGCCGCAAATTCGGCAACCGCGACCATACCACCGTCATTCACGCCGTCAGTCGGGTCGCCGAACTGATGGGCGTCGACCCCGCCTTCGCTGACGATGTCGAACTGCTGCGGCGAATGCTCGAGAGCTGACCCCGGCGCGGTTAGTGCCGCCAGTCGAACGCGGACGGTTCCGGGCCGAACGGATCGCAGGTCAGCAACTGCCCGTTCACGACCTTTTCCCCGGTCAAAGCAAGGATAAAGCCCCAATGGCTGACCACCAGCGTGGTCCGCCAGTTCGCTCCTGCCTGCATTTCGCGGCGGAACAGGCCGGCGCGCAGCATGACGTGGTCAACCGGTTCTTCGGTTTGCGGCCACCAGATTTCCTCGATCCGCTGAAAATCATGTTCGGGCCAGCGCGGTTTTTGCTGGCTGATCCGGCTGCCGATATCGCACGACAGCGCATAGCGCTCGCGCACCACCGGGTTGATCTCAACCGGCAGGCCAAGCGCACGCGCGATCGGCGCTGCGGTTTGCAAGGTGCGGGTGTAAGGCGAGGCGATGATGCGGGTGATGCCATGGCCACGCAGCGCCTCGGCGGCACGGCGCGCCTGCACGTGGCCGAGCGGGGTGAGCTTGGGGTCGATGATGCCGGGATCGCGGCCGATGGCGGTGATATGCAGGTTGAATTCGCTTTGGCCGTGGCGGAGCAGGATCATCGGGCGGAGTTAGCCGGCTAGGCGGCCGGTGACAATGTCCGCCGGCTATGACTATGAAAGCCGGCCCTGCCGGCAATGACTATGAAAGCCGGCCCTGCCGGCAATGATTGTGAAAGCCGGCCCTGCCGGCAATGATTGTGAAAGCCGGCCCTGCCGGCAATGATTGTGAAAGCCGGCGCGCGCGCTTATGTCTCTCAACACGATATTATGCGATCAGCCCCGCCAGGTGCGGGAACAGGAGATCCGGATGGGTGCCGGGAACGATTTTCCCATAGATTTGGTGCTGTTGGGCGGCATTGCCGCCTTCCTGGTGTTGCGCCTGCGCAGCATTCTAGGGCGCCGAGAAGGGTTTGAACGGCCGACCGAGGCAATGCCGGGTGTAACCCCGGGGCCGACGCCGGTGGCGAACATGGCGCCGGTGCCGGCGGCGCCAAGCCGCGTGATGCCCGATCCCGCCTCCACAGTGGGGCAGGCCCTGGCGCGGCTGGCCGGGCTCGATCCGGGATTTCAGCCTGACCGCTTCCTCGACGGGGCGGAGGGCGCGTTTCGCATCATCGTGACCGCATTTGCCGCCGGCGACCGGGTGCGGCTGCACCCGCTGCTATCGGACGACACCTACAAGGCGTTCGAGGGCGCGATTGCCGCCCGCGAGACCAGTGGGGAGGCGCAGCGGACCGAAATTCAGGCGATCCCGTCGGCCACCATCGAGGACGCAATGGTGCATGATCGCACCGCCACCATCACCGTGCGGTTCGTGTCCGATCAGGTGAATTTGACCCTCGACCGTGCCGGCGCGCCGGTGGTTGGCACCGATGCGGTGACCGAGATTACCGATCTGTGGACGTTCGAGCGGGCGCTCGGCAATCCCGACCCGACCTGGCGGTTGGTCGCCGCGCGCAGCGCTTGAACCGGCGCACGGCGGGGCGCTGGTGCGCCCCGATCACGCTGCTGGTGTTGGGCATGCTGGCAAGCTGCAGCACGCCGGCGCCGGCGCCACCGGCCGAGCCCCCCCCAGCGGTCGGGATCATCGTGCCACCCGGCCCAGGTCCGGCTTTGACCCAGATCGGCTATAATCAACTGCCCGGCTGGCTGGCCGAGCACCACGCGGCGGCCATCCCGCCCTTCCTGGCCGGCTGCGCCCGGATGGTCGGGCAGAATTTGGGCGGCACGGGTGAAGCTGCCGCGCGCGGCGGCAGCAGCGCACGCTGGCAAGCCGCCTGTGCCACGGCAGCCACGCTGCCGCCCGGCGACGACGCCGCCGCGCGGGCGTTTTTCGAGCGCAGCTTCCAGCCCTGGATCGCCTCGGCCGACGGCTCGGCGCAGGGCCAGTTCACCGGCTACTATGAACCGCAATTGCAGGGTTCGCGCACCCGCGGCGGCATCTACCAGACGCCGCTGCTGCGCAAGCCATCCGGCAGGCGGCTGCCGACGCGGGCGCAGATCGTCGCCGGCGCGCTGGCGCGGCGGCATCTGGAACTGGTTTACGTCGCAGACCCGATCGACGCGTTTTTCCTGGAAATCCAAGGTGCCGGGCGCATCCACTTGAAAGATGGCAGGGATATTCGCGTCTCCTACGACGGCCAGAACGGCCACCCCTACTTCCCGATCGGCCGGCTGCTGGTGGATCGCGGCGAAATGGCGCTGCCGGACGTGTCCCTGCAATCGATCCGCGCCTGGCTGATCGCGCATCCCAAGCAGGCCAGGGAGGTGATGAACCACAACCCATCCTACGTGTTCTTCCGCGAAATGGCCGGCAGCGACCCCAGCGAGGGACCGCCCGGCGCGCTCGGCGCGGCGCTGACGCCGCTACGCTCGATCGCGGTGGACAAGAGCTTCGTGCCGATGGGAACCCCGGTCTGGATCGAAACCACCGATCCGGTCACCGCCGCGCCGATCCGCCAGTTGATGATGGCGCAAGATGTCGGCGGCGCCATCAAGGGCCCGGTGCGCGCCGATATTTTCTTCGGCTGGGGTCCGGCCGCCGAACAGCGCGCCGGCCTGATGAACAAGCCCGGCGCCGCCTATCTGTTCCTGCCGCGCGACGTGGATGTGCCGGTCGCATCCCGATGACCATGGGCTGGGACGACCGCATTTCCTACCATGTCAAAGTCACCCGTTTCCGCCGACTTCCCCGGTCGAATAAGCGGCTGACAGCGTCTCGACGGCGGTGCTCCGGATTAGTCGCCGGCTAACTCGATTTGCCGAGCGAGGATGACCGCCTTTCGCTCAACAGCACGGGCTACATTGCTGGATATGGCAGCATCCCGACGACAGAATATCGTAATGCCCCGGAAGCGATGATTGGTAGACTTCCACATTCCGATTGCAGCTTCCTGCTCAAAGGCGTCCTTACGATACATTGGGAGGACTTGGTCCAACCAGACGATATGGGCGCCTACCGGTAGCCGCTGAAGCGCCCGCATGACGACATTCCGCTTTACCATCGTTGTCTGATAATGATTTGCGTCCTCCACGCTATAGGGTGGATCGGCGAGGACCAGATCATATGCCTTTAGGGGGACGTTCGTTAAAGTCTGCGCGTCATCGATGTATGTCGGCTTCAGGCGCGGGTTGATATCGACAGTATCCCCCGGGAAAGCCGAAAGGTCCACCTGGCCGCTAAATAAGTGCAGCGTGCGTTTTTTGTCGGGGAATAAGGCCTTGACCCGGCGCAAGTATCCCGCCGGATAGCCGCCATAATAGGTGGACTTCACCCGGTAATCGTTGCCCATAATCCAGGTTCCAACCACCCGCCCATCGGGACCCACGAAAAGGGATTTCGGAAAGCCGGTTTCTTTCGCATAGTTTTCAATACGATCTTGCCACAACATCCCGCACCCCCCACTTCGTCCGAGAGGTATGAATCTAAAACTCGCAAAGTACCAGTTAAATCAACAACGATGGTGGGACAAATGGAGTTTATTTTGACCAACGCCGAACGTGCGGCCTTATTTCGACAGGACCCAACGACAAAGGGTGATGGTGGCTGGCAAAGCCTAATCGTTGGGCTTCAGGAAAAATACGACGCCGCGACAGGCGTCATCAATGTCAGCCTTGAACAAAGGCGCCGTATCAGACGCTACGCATTCAAATACAACAATGGCGGCTGGGAAGACCGCCTAAAGGTAGCTTTTAGCTCGCACCTAGGCCCAAATTTGAACCTAGGTTTGGGTGAGCCAGACTGGTGATCGTCCGCCGCGAATTCGAAAACTGACAAAGCGCGAACTTTCCCGCAGCCCGCGCGGCGAGAACGGTGGGGTGGTGCGGAACTTTCCCATGGGCAACATCCGCACCCCGTCGCTAACTCACGCCGCCCTCAAAGCGATCGCCTTAACCTCATCCCCGACATGACCGGAAAAGGCGGCAAAATTCTTCTCGAACCGCGACACCAGTTCGCGCGCCGTCGCATCATAAGCTGCTTTGTCCGCCCAGCCCTGCCTTGGGTCGAGCACCTCGGCCGGAATGCCCGGCACTTCCGTCGGGATCATCAGCCCGAAGAATGGGTCGCGGCGATATTCGGCCTTCGCCAGGCTGCCATCGAGGGCGGCGCGGATCGAAGCGCGGGTATGCTGGATCGCCATGCGTTTGCCGGTGCCGTATTTGCCGCCGGTCCAGCCGGTATTGACCAGCCAGCAATCGACGCCGTGCCGGGCGATCAGCGCCGACAGCATGGTGCCATAAACTTCCGGCCGGCGCGGCAGGAACGGGGCGCCGAAGCAGGCGCTGAAGGTGGCGGTCGGCTCGCTGCCGGCGTCTTTTTCGGTGCCGGCCACCACCGCGGTATAGCCCGACAGAAAATGGTACATCGCCTGCGCCGGCGACAGTTTGGAAATCGGCGGTAGCACGCCGAAGGCATCGGCGGCCAGCATCACCACGTTGCGCGGCTGCCCGCCGCGGCCCTCCGGGACAGCGTTGGGAATGAAATCGACCGGGTAGCAGGACCGCGTATTCTCGGTCAGGCTGTCATTGCTGAGATCCAGATGCCCGCGCGCGTCGGCCACCACGTTTTCCAGCACGGTACCGAAATGGTGGCTGGCGGCCCAGATTTCCGGTTCGGCTTCCTCGGAAAGATTGATCACCTTGGCGTAGCAACCGCCTTCGAAGTTGAACACGCCGTCGGGCGACCAGCCATGTTCGTCGTCCCCGATCAGCGGGCGGGACGGATCGGACGACAACGTGGTTTTGCCGGTGCCCGATAGCCCGAAGAACAACGCCACGTCGCCATCGCGACCAACATTGGCACTGCAATGCATCGGCAGCACGCCCGACGGTGGCAGCAGCCAGTTCATCACTGTGAAAATCGATTTCTTGATCTCGCCGGCATATTCGGTGCCGGCGATCACGATCAGTTTCTGGCTGAAAGAAAGCGCCACGGCGGTCGACGTGCGCACGCCGTCGATTTCCGGTTCGGCCTGGAACAATGGCGCATGCAGGATCACGTAATCCGGCTCGAACCCGTCCAGCGCGGCAAGCGGCGGGCGGATGAACATGTTTCGCGCGAAAAGTGCGCACCAGGCGTGGGTGGTGACCAGGCGCACGCGAATGCGGCGGACGGGGTCGGCACCGGCGTATAAATCCTGGGTGAACAGTTCCTGGCCCTGCAAATAGGCGCGCACCCGGCTGGTTAGCAGAGCAAATTTTTCCGCCGGCAGCTTCTTGTTGACGCTGCCCCACCACACATCGTCGGTCACGCCTGGTTCATCGACAACAAACTTGTCGCGCGGGGAGCGGCCGGTGTGCACGCCGGTGCGCACCATCAGCGCGCCATCGGCGGAAAGATGGCCCTCCTTGCGGGCGATCGCCGCCTCGGTCAGCGCCGGTGCGGTCAGATTGGCGTGCACGGGATGGCCGGCATGAACCCCGCTGCCGGTCAAATGGACCGCACGCTGCACTTTGGCAGCCGATGTTGTGGGCATGGACGGTCTCCCGAATTCAAACGTCAGATTTTTCAATTGCCGGCGCTCTTAAGCGGCGCGATGGCATCGGTAAAGCCCGCCCAAGCATCGGCGTGTCCGTGCACCTATATGCTGCGCGCATGGCGAATTAGTGGCACCAGCGCTGCGCGCACGCCATCGGCGTCCGCAACCGGCGCCGGCCACGCCTGGCGCAGCACCTTTTCTCCATTGGACAGGTCGCAGCCATCAGTGTCTACCGCCACCATCCGCCAGTCCCCGCCCGGCCCGCCGAGCATTGGCGCCAGCAGCCCGATCGCGGCGGCATGGTCCTGGTTGATATGATCGATCACGTCGGCCTCGGTCGCCAGCAAGGCCGCGACGGCGGTCGCATCCGGCGCCAGATCGGCGCCGCGCAGCCGGTGCGCGCGGGCAAAGCCTGCCACCAGCAGGCCGGCGCGCGGGACAAGCTGCCAGAGTTTGAAATCCAGGAAATCGGCGTAGAGCGCGGC
>JAYTQP010000311.1:0-5937 GCA_043746675.1 Rhodospirillales bacterium
GCGGCCTCAAAGGCAAAGTCCGCACCGCCGTCGGCACCCTGCTCGACCAGTTCGGCCACTGGCGCGCCGGCCTCGAACGCGATGGCCACGTCAGCACCATCGCCCGCATGCTCGATGAAAGCGGCTACACCGGCATGTGGCAGGCGGACAAATCGCCGGATGCACCGGGAAGGCTCGACAACCTTAAAGAACTCGTTCGCGCCCTGGCCGACTATGAAAGCCTTGCCGGCTTCCTCGATCATGTCAGCCTGGTGATGGAAAACGACGAAAATTCCGAAGCCGATCGGGTCAATCTGATGACCCTGCACGGCGCCAAAGGGCTGGAGTTCGACACCGTCTTCCTGCCCGGCTGGGAAGAAGGCCTGTTTCCCAGCCAGCGCACGATGGATGAAAGCGGGATCAAAGGCCTCGAAGAAGAACGCCGGCTGGCCTATGTCGGGCTAACCCGGGCGCGCAAACGCGCCATCGTCAGTCACGCCGCCAACCGCCGCATCTACGCCAACTGGCAGTCCAACATCCCCAGCCGCTTCATCGAGGAACTGCCGGAAGACGCCATCGAAATCGCCGGCTCGGCCGCCAGCAAACGCCCATCGCAACAGGCCGCGCCCGCGTCATTTCCCATGATGGCCCGCCGCCCGCGCGACGTCGCGGCCTGGGAAGCCCCGGCACGGGCCAAAGCGGACGCCGCCATGCCCGTCGGCAGCCGGGTGTTCCATGACAAGTTTGGTTACGGGACCGTGGCGCAGGTGGACGATGACAAGCTCAACGTTCGCTTCGATAAGGCTGGGGAAAAGCGGGTGCTGGATCGGTTTTTGATGCCAACTTCGGGATGAGGGCAAAAGTGAATAGCAAAGCAAAGGGCTTCTTTTTTGAAAAAAAGAAGCAAAAAACTTTTACCCATAAGGCTTCCGCGTGAAGCTGCGGTATGCTTTGCAGTTGGAAACCGTTACGCTGGTGGTGCCGGAGTTTGCGCTCGATGCGTATGAGGCGGCGCTGGCGACCGCTTGCGGGACCGTTGGGTTCTTTCTGGATGAACGCACCCGCATCTGGACCATCGAAGGGGTGAAGGATCAGGGCGCCAAGGAAGCCGAACTGGCTGGTGCCCTGGCGCTCGCCGCGCTCGTCACCGGGCTCGAAATCCTGCCCACCCGCCGGCCGACCGAAGCCGAAGGCTGGCTCGCCCGCAACCAGCAAAGCTTCCCCGAACAACTGGTCGGCAAACGCTTCGCCGTCCGCGGCACCCATCTGAAAGGCCGCGCCCCGGTCGGCCGGCTGGAACTGCTGCTCGATGCCGGCATCGCCTTCGGCTCCGGCGAACATGGCTCGACCCGAGGCTGCCTGCGCGCGTTCGAGCAAATCGCCCATCGCAAACCCCGCCGTATCCTCGACCTCGGCACCGGATCGGGTATCCTGGCGATGGCGGCGGCCAAGCTGCTGCACCGCAAAGTGCTGGCAACCGATATCGATCCCTGGTCGGTCCGGGTCGCGCGCGCCAACGCCCGGCTCAACCGGATGGGACCGCTGCTGCGGGCCGAACGCGCCGATGGCTGGCTTTCGAGCGTGGTGCGACAACCCGCCCCCTACGATCTGGTGTTCGCCAACATCCTGGCACGGCCGCTCTGCGCAATGGCGAAAGCAATGGCCGCCCATCTGGCGCTCGGTGGCACCGCCATCCTGGCCGGGCTGCTGGTCACCCAAATACGCTGGGTGCTCGGAGCCCATCGGCAGGCGGGACTGGTATTGGAGTCGACGTTGCACGAGGGTCGCTGGGCGACCCTCGTGCTGAGGAAGCCGGGCGTTTAGGCGAGTTGAACGCGGTCGGTCTGCAGCCTGGTAGAAAACCGTTCGGCATTGCGCTTGGCGGCGAAGTTCGGGTCGAACACCATCGCCAGTTCGCCCCGGGTGAGGCCGATGTCGGACAATTCATAGTCGGTCAGCGCCGTCAGTTCCTGCATCGCATTGCGGCGACGCATCCAGGCGTCGAGGCGGGCAAAAATTCCGGGCGCCTTCGGGCCGGCACTAGCCTTCGGGCCGGCACTGGCAAAATCGACGGTGTGCTGGAATTCGTGGCCGGCGTTGAAGCCCTTGTTCGGGGCGAAATAGGTGGAAAGGCTGGTCGGCATCATCAGCGCCAGTTCTTCCGTGGCATAGCGGGGGGAGTTCATCGTAACAATCCTGATTTCGGCCGTGGCGGACGTTGTGCGAAGATGCATGCGGTCGCGCGGCTTTGATGCACTGCAACATAGGTTCGCCGGGGCCGTGGATAAACTACCAGTTTTCTTCGCCAGATATGCGCGAAATGCATGAACTCGGATGTAGGTATGAATATTTGTGAGTCCTGCCGTGAGGGAACGTTACGATGACCGCCACTATTCTGACCCGATTGCGGAGCGCACTGCGCCAGCATGCACTCGACGGCCTGCTGGTGCCGCGTTCGGACGAGCATCTCGGCGAATATGTGCCGCCGAGCGCCGAACGGTTGCAATTTCTCACCGGCTTCAGCGGCAGCGCCGGGCTGGCGGTGGTGCTGACGGACCGAGCCGCCGCCTTCACCGACGGGCGCTACGTGCTGCAAATGGCCGCCCAGACCGACCCCGATCTGTGGGAACGCCGCCATATCATCGATGAACCGCCGCCGGCCTGGATTGCCGCCCACACCAAACCAGGCGCGCGGATCGGCTACGACCCGTTGCTGATGCCGGAGGAGGCGATCGCCCGCTTCGGTGAGGCCGGCATGACGATGGTGCCGCTGGACAGCAACCCGATCGACGCGCTTTGGACCGATCGGCCGGCGCCGCCACCCGCCCCGGCAATGCCGCATCCGCTGGACTATGCCGGCACCGACAGCGCAGCCAAGCGCGACGAGATCGCCGCGATCCTGCGCGCCGCCGGGCAGGATGGCGCGGTCGTCACCGATCCGGCCTCGATCGCCTGGCTGCTGAACATTCGCGGTGACGACGTGCCCTTCACGCCGTTCGCGCTCGGTTTCGCTTTGGTGCACGCCGATGGCGGCTGCGAATTGTTCATGGCGCCGGCGAAAATCCCCGAAGCCACCCGCGCCTGGCTCGGCAACGCGGTTTCGGTGCAGCCGCGCGCAGCACTGCCTGGCGCGTTGGCGCGGCTGCGCGGCAAGAAAATCCGTGTCGATGCCAATGGCTCGCCGGCCTGGTTTGCCCAGCAACTGCGCGCCGGCGGCGCCATCGTGGTGGCCGGCATGGACCCCTGCCTGCTGCCGAAAGCCTGCAAAAACAGCGTCGAGCGGCAGGGCTTCCGCCACGCCCATGCGCGCGACGCGGTTGCCGTATGCCGCTTCCTGCGCTGGCTGGAGGTCGCCGGCGGGCGGGAAACCGAAATGTCTGCCGCCGCGCATTTGCTGGCGCTGCGGCAAACGATCGACCTATTTCGCGGCGAAAGCTTCCCGGCGATTTCGGCCGCCGGCGAACACGGCGCGATCATGCATTACCGGGTCACAACAGAAACCAACCGCCCGATCCATCCGAACGAACTCTACCTGATCGACAGCGGTGCCCAATATAGCGACGGCACCACCGACATCACCCGCACCATCTGGACCGGGCCGGCATCGCCCCCGCCGGCACTCTGCGAGCGCTTTACCCGTGTGCTGAAGGGCCATATCGCGATTGCCACGCTAGCCTTTCCGGTTGGCGTTTGCGGTGCCCATCTGGATGGTTTTGCCCGCCAGGCGCTCTGGCAGGTCGGGCTGGATTTCGACCATGGCACCGGCCATGGCGTCGGCAGCTATCTGTCGGTCCATGAGGGCCCGGTTTCGCTGTCCCGTGCCGCCCGCCCGGTGCCGCTTGCCGCCGGCATGGTGCTGTCCGACGAACCTGGATATTACCTGCCGGGCCATTACGGCATCCGGCTGGAAAACCTGCTGCTGGTGGAAGACCGTCCCTTCGCGGACGCGGTCAAACCGTTTCTGGGCTTCGAAACCCTGACCTGGGCGCCGTGGGACCGGCGACTGATCGCCCTCGGCCTGCTGACCGCCAGCGAAATTGCCTGGCTCGACAGCTATCACGCCCGCGTTTTGGAAATCGTCGGGCCGGGCCTGTCGGACGATGACCGGAATTGGCTGGAACAAGCGTGCGCGACACTGGCCTGATCGGCCGCCGCTCCGCGCGCTAGAGCGCGATCCGTTCATATTGAATCGGTTGACGCACTCTAGCATGTTGTTTTATCGATCATCTTTATCCGTTCAAATGAAGCCATTTGAACGGATGATGATCTAAATCCGCGAATAGTCGATGGTCGAGCCATCTTTGGCCGGCGCGCGCAGGGCGGACCACACGCCGCGGTCATCGTACCAGATCTCCAGTCTGTCCTTGCCGTCCAGCACATGATGTTCGGCGGCAATCGTCTGGCCACGCACAACGATTTGTTCGCGTCCTTTCGAGGAAACCGCAAAGGTGAGCAACGCGCCATCCTGGATGTTGACCATCGGCGCGGCCAGTTCGGCGCGGTTCCAGTGGCTGGCGCAAATGCTGCGCGGCGGCGCGCTGTAATTTGGCCCGGCCGAGCCTTGCACCGTAAGCCCGTTGCCCTGCCGGGCCGCCCTCACGAAATCCTTCTTGCCATCGTCGTTGGTTTCGCCAACCGCGTTCACCAGCACGCCGTCGCGCCAGGTTTCGGTGGCGCGCAGGCGGTAGCGATAAAACGTCACCGGGCCGAACCCGACCTTGATATCAACCGCGATGCCTACGATCAGAGTGCCGCCCTCGGTGGCGAAGCGCACGGTATGGCGGCCGATGTCGCTGCCATTTCGCGCCACCCGAAAAGCAAGGTCCTCGGTGGGTGCGGTCTGCGCCACGGTTGTCTGGGCGGCGACGGGCATCACCACGCCGGTCATGGCTGCGGCGATGATTGTGCGTCGGTGGATCATCCCTATCTCCTTGTCTGCGCATCCGGCGCCGCCGGCCAGACGTAGCATGTGGCGCAGGCGATGCCGATGAACAGGGGACGGATGGTGGATTTTGTCGAATTGATCGCGCTGCTCGCAGCCTTTTGCATTGTGGCGATGGCGGCGGCCTGGGCGGTGCAGCGGGCAACCGGCAATGCCGGCTGGGTGGATGCGGTCTGGAGCTTTGCCACCGCCATTGCTGGCGTTATTGGCGCCCTTGCGCCGATAAGCGGCGCGATCGCGGCCCGGCAAATCCTGGTGGCGGTCCTGATCGCCGCCTGGGGCCTGCGGCTGGGGCTGCATATCGCCCGGCGTTCGGCCGGCGGGCACGAAGATGTGCGCTACAGCGCGCTGCGCGCGCAGTGGGGCGCCGGGTTCGAATGGCGAATGTTCTGGTTCCTGCAAATCCAGGCTGCGGCGGCGTTCCTGCTGTCGCTGGCGATCCTGCTGGCGGCGCGCAATCCGGCCGGCTTCGGCTTGCTGGACGGCCTCGGCGCGCTGGTGCTGCTGGCGGCGGTGCTGGGCGAGGCAACCGCCGACCGCCAGTTGCGCGCCTTCAAGGCCCAGCCGAAAAATCGCGGCGCGGTGTGCGATGTCGGGCTATGGGCCTGGTCGCGGCATCCGAATTACTTCTTTGAATTCCTGGTCTGGTGCGCCTGCCCGCTGTTTGCCATCAGCGCCGCCTGGCCCTGGGGCTGGGCTTCGCTGCTGGCGCCGGTGCTGATGTATTGGCTGCTGGCGCACGCATCGGGCATTCCGCCGCTGGAAGCGGCGATGCGCAAAAGCCGTGGCGCGGCCTATGTCGCCTATCAGCAACGCACCGCCGCTTTCTTCCCCCGTCCCCCGAAAATCTAGGCTTGCACGATGACCCTGCGCCGCCTCGGCTTCCTCGCCGCCGACCATCTGCCGGTGCCGGACCGGCTCCTGGCTGCCAGCATTTCGGTGTTGTGCGAACGCACAAGGCGCGAACTGGCGAAAGCGCCGCCCTCGGCCACCGCGGACTTCGTCGCGGCCATGGG
>JAYTQP010000312.1:0-8608 GCA_043746675.1 Rhodospirillales bacterium
GTGGTGGCGGCGCAAGTGCGCACCACGGCCCTGCACCGGATGGAAACCGAGGACTATGCCAGTGCGCTGCTGGAGCTCGGCAACGGCGCCCCCGGCACCCTGCTCGCCACCACCGCCAGCTACCCCGGCCGACCGGAAAGCATCGAGATCATCGGCGCCAACGGCACCGCCCGGCTGGAAGGCGCCTCCCTGCGGGCCAGTTTCCGCGATGGCAGCAGCCTGGAGCATAGCTCCAGCGAAGGCACCGGCGGCGGCGCCAACATCATGGATTTCCCGCACGATGCCCATCGCGCGGTGATCGCCGATTTCGCCGCCGCCATTGCCGAAGGCCGCGATCCCGAAGTCACCGGCGAAGACGCGCTGGCGACCCAGGAACTGATCGATGCGATCCTGGCGCGTGGGCGCGCCTAAAGCCCCCTGGCACGGTCGCGCAGGATATATTTCTGCATCTTCCCGGTGGAGGTTTTTGGCAGCGGCCCGAATACCACCATCTTGGGCACCTTGAAACGCGCCAGATTGGCCCGGCAGAAGGCGATGATCTCGGCTGCATCCGCCGTCGCGTCGGGTTTCAGCATCACGAACGCGCACGGCGTTTCGCCCCAGGTTTCGTCCGGCCGGCCCACCACGGCGGCTTCCAGCACGGCGGGATGCTTGTACAGCACGTCCTCCACCTCGATGGTGGAGATGTTCTCGCCGCCGGAGATGATGATGTCCTTGCTGCGGTCCTTCAGCTCGATATAGCCATCCGCGTGCCACACCCCGAGGTCGCCGGTATGAAACCAGCCGCCGGCGAAGGCTTCGTCGGTGGCGGTCTGGTTTTTGAGATAGCCCTTCATCACCGGATTGCCGCGCATGAACACCTCGCCCATCGTGCTGCCATCCTTCGGCATCGGCACCATCGTGCGGGCGTCCGCCACCATCAGCCCGTCCAGCGACAGATACGGCACCCCCTGGCGTGCTTTGATGCGGGCCTGCTCGGCGGCGGGCAGCGCGTTCCAGCGATCCTGCCAGGCGCACACCGTCACCGGGCCGTAAACCTCGGTGAGGCCATAGACGTGGGTGACCTCGAAGCCGCGCTTTTCGATGCCCTCGATCACCGCGGCCGGCGGTGGCGCCCCGGCTACCATCATTTTTATCCGGCCGGGCAGCACCGGCCACAAGGCGTCCGGCGCGTTCACCAGCATGTTGGCGACGATCGGCGCGCCGCACATGTGGCTCACCCCATGTTCGGCGATCGCGACCAGAATGGCGCCCGCCTCCACCCGGCGCAGGCAGATATGGGTGCCGGCCATCGCGGTGATGGTCCAGGGAAAGCACCAGCCATTGGCGTGAAACATCGGCAGGGTCCAGAGATAGACCGGATGCAGCGCCATGCCCCAGGTTGCGACATTGGCCAGCGCGTTCAGATAGGCGCCGCGATGATGGGTCACCACGCCTTTCGGATTGCCGGTCGTGCCGGACGTGTAGCAGAGCGCAATCGCGTCCCATTCGTCGGGCGGCAGATCGTAGCGGAAATCCGGATCGCCGCCGGCGATGAAGGCTTCATAGTCCATTTCCCCGAGCAGTTTCCCGGGTGGCGCCAGCGCGTCGTCGATGTCGATCACCACGGGCTGAACGGCCGCCGGCAGCAGCGCCAGGGCTGCTTCCATCGGGCCAGCGAATTCCCGATCGGTCAGCAGAATTTTCGCCTCGCCGTGTTCCAGGATGAACGCGATGCTGGCGGCGTCGAGGCGAAAATTCAGCGCGTTCAGCACCGCGCCAACCATGGCAATGCCGAAATGCGCCTCGAACATCTCAGGCACGTTGGATGCCATGATGGCCACCGTGTCGCCATGGCCAACCCCGCGCCGGGCGAGCGCAGACGCCAGCCGGCGGCAGCGTTCGGCGCTTTGCGCCCAGTTGTAGCGACGCATCCCATGCACTACCGCCAGCCGATCCGGATACACCGCCGCCGCCCGGGTCAGAAAGCTCAACGGCGACAGTTGCGCGTGATTGGCGGCATTTTTTGGCAGCTCGTATTTGCGCGCGTCCACCGCGTGTCTCCCCAAGGTCTCGTTGCTTGCGCTATCCTACCGCGCCTGTCACGGCGGGTCGATTGCAGCGATTTGCGAAAAAGTCTGTTCGATCGTGCCGCGCGCTGTATGATCGGGCCACGGTAACAAGGAGTCTGGCGCCAGCCGTTCGCATGACCGCCCGTATCCTGGTTGTTGACGACATGCCGGCCAATACCCGCATCCTGGCGGCGAAACTGGCCGCCGAATATTATCAGGTCGCCACCGTGCATGATGGCCCGGCGGCGCTGGAGCGGGCGCGCGACTGGCAGCCCGATGTGATCCTGCTCGACGTGATGATGCCGGGCATGGACGGCTATGAAACCTGCCGCCAGCTTAAGCAAACCGCGACCACCGGGCATATTCCGGTGGTGATGATAACCGCGCTGGGCGAGGTCAGTGAACGGGTGCGCGGGCTGGAAGCCGGCGCCGACGATTTTCTGGTCAAGCCGGTGGATTTCGGCACTTTGTTCGCCCGGCTCAAATCGCTGGTGCGGCTCAAGCGGCTGCTCGACGAATGGCGCATGCGTGGCGCCACCGCCCGCGCGCTGGGGCTGGAAGGCGGCAGTTTCGATCCGCCGCCGGTCGCCGGCGCGCGCGCGCTTTTGGTCGACGACGCCGATGACGAGGCCGCCGCCGCCGCTGCCGCGCTGCTGACCGATGGCATCATCGTCTCACGCGCTCGCAACACCGAAGACGCCACCGCGATGATGCAGGCCATCCCGTTCGATCTGGTGGTGCTGTCGCTGTCGCTGCGGCGGGGCGATCCGCTGCGCCTGGCATCGGAACTGCGGGCGACCGAAGCCACCCAGGCAATCCCGGTGCTGTTGATCGCCGGCGCGGCGCAGCATGACCGTATTTTGCGCGGCTTTGATCTCGGCGCCAACGACTGGCTGATGCGCCCGCTGGAGCCGAGCGAACTGCGCGCCCGCGCCCGCAACCAGATACGTCGTAAATTCTACCAGGACCGGCTGCGCTCGGACCTCGACCATGCCCTGGAAATGGCCCTCACCGATCCGCTGACCGGCTGCTACAACCAGCGTTACATGCTGCGCCATCTGCGCGGTCTGCTGGCGGCGGACCCGGTCCAGGGCGTGTCGGCGCAGGGTATTTCGGTGATGATGATCGATGTCGATCATTTCAAGGCGGTCAATGACCGCTGGGGCCACCAGGTCGGCGATCGCGCCTTGCGGGCGGTTGCCGATCTGCTGCGCAGCCGGGTGCGCGCGTTCGATTCGATTTCACGCTATGGCGGGGAGGAGTTTGCCGTGGTCATGCCCGGCACGGTGCCGCCGGATGCCCTGCAGGTGGCCGAGCGGCTGCGGCTGGAGATCGAAAGCATGGTTTTTGCGCCACGCGACGGGGCGCGCCATGCACTGACCATCAGCATCGGGATTTCCCATCGCGACGGGTTGGCCGATCGCCGCGATTACGACGCCGAAACCTTGGTCGCCGAGGCCGATGCGGCGCTTTACGCCGCCAAGCGCACCGGGCGCAATCGGGTGAGCCTGGCGCCGTCGGCGGTCGCGCCTCGCGGTCTGGCTGCCGATAATCTGGCTGCCGAGAAGTAGGCCGCCCTATTTGATCTTGGCTTCCTTGAACACGACATGCTTGCGCGCGACCGGATCGTATTTCTTCAGTTCGAGCTTGTTGGTCTGGGCGCGGGCATTCTTCTTGGTGACATAGAAGTATCCGGTGTCGGCGGTCGACACCAATTTGATCTGCACGACGTTGTTTTTGGCCATGATCGGGATCCAAAGCGAAAGGGGCGCGTTAGCACGCGGAAGGACCGCCTAATTGCGCACTGCGACCGGCCGCGTCAAGGGCTGGGGGGGCGATGACGCTGCATTGCCGCTGCCCGCGCGAAGACTTGCGGCGCTAATCGGCCCGGCGGAGGCGGCTAGACCAAGCCGGGATGGTGGTGGCGCCAGCAGGGCGGCTTCGTAGGCGGTTGGCGTTTCGATCAGGGTGCGCGCCACCTGCAAATCCGCGTCCAGCCAGTGATGCGACGTCCCCAGTGGAACCAGAACGCCGGGGCAGGGCGCCCTGATTTCCAGCACCTCGGTCGGTGACGTGTTCGGCCGGGCGGCGCGGTGGCGGGCCAGGGCGGCGGCCATGGTCTGGCGGCCTTGCACCAGCGCCTCCAACTGCCGCGCCGTCGCTTCCGCCCCGATGCTGGTGCACACTTGGGGCAGCACCCCCAACCCTTGCAGCGGCCACCGCTGTGGCGCCAGCACCCGGCTCCAGCTCAACACCAGATCGCCGCCATCGGGCAGCGGGAAAACGGTTTGCACCAGACCTTTGCCAAGTGTCGCGCTGCCGACGACGACGGCGCGGCGCTGGTCGGCCAGGGATGCGGCCAGCACTTCCGCCGAACTCGCGGTGCCGCCATCGACCAGCACCACCACCGGCAGGCCGGGCGCCAGATCGCGGCCATCGGCGCGATATTCGTGGGCGGCATCGGGATCGCGGCCGGATGTGATCGCCACCGTGCCGTCGGGTTGCAGCATCGCTGCCGCCGCCACCGCCTGGCGCAGCAGCCCGCCGCGATTGCCGCGCAGATCGACCACGATGCCGTGGATCGGCGGCGAGGGCTGCACCGGGTGCAAGACCGGGCCGGGCGGCGCATCGGCGACCCCCTGGATGATTTCCTGCGCGATCCGGGCGGCGGTGTTGTGGGCGAACGCGGTCACCCGGATCACCAGCATGGTATCAATTCGGCGGGCGAACACGGTTTGGGGCGGCAGCAGCACGCGCTCCATCGCCACGTCGTGCGGCTTGCCGTCGCGCAGACGCAGGGTCAACCCGACGATGCTGCCCTCCGGCCCGGCCAGCAAGGCCGCCAGCGCCGGCTGATCGGCGCCCTGGATGGTTTGCTGATCGACCGCCAGGATATGCTCGCCGACCTGCACCCCGGCCTGCGCCGCCGGGCCGCCGCGCTGCACGCTGGTCACCACGAACGCGCCGGCACGATCTTTCACCGACAACCCCACCCCGGCGCGGCCGTTGCGCCGGATGCGGTCGCTGCTGGCCTCAGCGGGGGAGGCGTAGTGCGAATAGGGGTCGAGGTGGCTGAATAGCTCATCGAAGAAGGTCGCGGTGATGAAATTGCCGCTGACGCGATGTAGCCGGCCGGATGCCTCCCAGGCCGCCTGCACCAGCTCCGCGCTCGCTGTGCCCCAGCCGGCGGCATCGTCGTTCGCCGGCGTGGGGCGCGACAGCAGCAGTTTGGGCAGCCCCGGCGGTGCGGCTCGCCGCAGGCGCAGGCCGGGCGATTTGCTGTCCAGCGGGTGCACATCGACGATCAAGCGCGGATCGAGACCGATAATTCCTTGCAGTCCCCACTGCGTAAGTTGCCAGTTCGGTACGGCTTCCAGCAGCCGCGGTGCCATGAATGCCAGCGCGGAGGAAACGACGTCGGCGAACCCGGCCGGCTGAAACCCGATCACGGCGCGCGCGGCGTGGGTTGTGCGGGCCGGCAGCGTGCGCGCAGCTTCGCTGGGCGGCGCTGCCATCGCCGCCGCCGGCCAAACCGCAACCAGCCACAGGCCCAAAATGCGCAGAAGCGGTTTCACGTTTTGCCGGAGCGGTTGCTTCTGCTGTCAGGCATGCGCCTGCGGGTGCTCAACGGTGCCGATTGCGGGCGGGAATGCAGGATATGAAACAGCAGGCCACCCGTGATCGGGGAGGCTTCGGCCAGGCGCACATCGACTTCCTGCGCCAGTCGGAAGGAAATTCCACAGCGTCGGCCGGTCAAGGTTTGGGCGGTTTCGTCGTGCATCCAGAAATCGTCCAACAACGACGACACGGGAACCAGCCCCGAGGCGCCGCTTTCCGCTAGTGTGACGAAAAGTCCGAAGCGGGTCACGCCGGAAATGCGGGCTGGGAACTGCGTTCCTACCTTATCAGCCATGAATGCGGCCAAATAACGATCGATCGCGTCGCGCTCGGCCAGTTGCGCCCGCCGTTCGGTGCCGGTGATGTGTTGGCAGTCGTCTTCCAATGCTGCGACGGCGCCCTCGGCCAGTCCATCCGGACCGAGTCGCAGCCCGGCGATCAGCGCCCGATGCACCAGCAGATCGGCGTAGCGACGGATCGGCGAGGTGAAATGGGCGTAGCGCGGCAGGCCCAACCCGAAATGCCCGATATTGTCGATGTCGTAGGCCGCCTGGCTCTGGCTGCGCAGCATCATCTGGTTGACCAGTTCGGCTTCCGGCATGCCGACCACCGCCTTCAGCACCCGGTCCAGATCGGCCGGCGTGATCGCTCCTTCCGGTGGCAGCCGCAGATCGAGCGAGGCCAGGAATTCCCGCAGTCCGGCCAGCTTGGCTTCCGACGGCGGCGCGTGGATACGGTAGACGCAGGGTTTGTGCAGCCGCTCCAGTTCCTCGGCGGCGCAGACATTGGCCAGCACCATGAATTCCTCGATCAGCCGGTGGCTGTCGAGGCGCGCGCGGGGCTTCACATCGGCCACCTTGCCGTCTGGGCTCAGGATCACCTGGCGTTCGGGCAAATCGAGATCGAGCGTACCGCGCCGCTGCCGGGCGGTCAGCAAGGCATGATAGGCCGCATAAAGCGGATCGATCGGCAGCATTGTCTCGGTTTTACCGTCGCGCAGTTCCTGGATCTGTTCGTAGGTTGTGCGCGCCGCGCTGCGCATCAGCCCGCGGCCGAAACGATGGCGCTGCTTGTTGCCGCGCGCATCGACGAACATCTCGACAAACAGGCAACCGCGTTCCTCGTCCGGCCGCAGGCTGCACCAGCCGTTGGACAAAGCTTCCGGCAGCATCGGCACCACGCGGTCGGGGAAGTAGCAGGAATTGCCGCGCAGCCGGGCCGCCCGATCCAACGCGCTGTCCGGGCGCACGTAATGCGCCACATCGGCGATGGCGACGACGAGGCGAAACCCGGTGCCATCGGGTTCCGCATAGACCGCATCGTCGAAATCGCGGGCGTCGGCGCCATCGATGGTGATCAAGGGCAGATCGCGCAAATCGGTGCGGTCATCCAACGGCGTGCCGCGTGCGGCCGCCGCCTGCGCGAGCGCGGCTTCGGAGAAATCAGTCGGAATGTCGTGGGTGGCGATTACGATCAGGCTGACCGAAGCCGCGTCCCCCATCTGCCCGAGCCGTTCCACGACGCGGGCGGGCTTCAGCCCGAGCGGCCGTCCCGGCAGCGGTTCGGCCAGCACCACCTCGCCGTCCTGCGCCCCGTTGGCGTCCGCCGGCGCCACCAGC
The DNA here is from genome assembly GCA_043746675.1 of Rhodospirillales bacterium. Classification (GTDB taxonomy): domain Bacteria; phylum Pseudomonadota; class Alphaproteobacteria; order Acetobacterales; family Acetobacteraceae; genus CAITOL01. Next base: position 7,289 of record JAYTQP010000312.1, read on the forward strand.
CATTCCGCCTTGGCCCGCCGGTCGGTTGGCACGATGCGCGCTTCCGGCAGCCCGTGCCGGTCGGTACGAACCTGATAGACGCCGACGATGCGCCCGGCCTCGGTGTCCAGCCGCTTCAAGGTGCGGCCTTCATAAATATCCTTGCCGCGCGGGCTGATGCGGGCCAGCACCCGCTGGCCCGGGGCGAGCGCCGGCTGCCCGGCGGTCTCAGGCGCCATATAGATGCGCGGCGGGCGTCCTTCTGCGTGCCATTCCACCGGCCGGGCAATCGGATCGCCGTCCGGATCGGTGCCGACTACCTCGACGACCATCGAATCCGGCAGTCGGCCCGGCGCGGTGAAACGCCGATGCCCGGCCGGCGCCAGATTGCCGCCGCTGGTCAGATCGCGCAGCAAATCGCGCAAGGCGTTGCGATGCTCCGGCCCCAGCCGGAAATGCCGGATCAGCTCGCGCTTGCCGACCCGGCCGGCGCTGGCAGTGATGAAGGCCTTCACCGCCTCGCGGCTGGGGAAATCCCCGGTGGCGGTGTTCGGCGGCGGCGCTGTTGCGCGCCCGCCTTTGAATTTGGGCGGACGCTTGGCCATCTCAGGCTTTTGCCTTCTTGGTCGCGGCAGCGGGCTTCTTTTTTACCGGTTTCTTTTTTTTCGCCGCCGGTTTCTTCGCCATCGGTTTCGCGGCAACCGGCGTCTTGGCCTCGGTCGGTTTGGCGGTTTTTGCCTTTGCCGGCTTGCGGCCACCCTTGGCTTTCAGCGCCTTGCCCTTTTCCGCCACCAGGGCGGCCGCCTGATCCAACGTGATGTCGTCCATCCCGAGGTCGCGCGGCAGGTTCGCCACCATGTTGCCGTGCTGCACGTATGGCCCGAAGCGGCCCTTGCGCACGATCACCGGCGCCTGGTCCTTCGGATGCGCGCCCAGGCTGCGCACGCTGGCAAGCTTGGTCGCCAGCAGATCGACGGCGCGGTTCAGCCCGATCGCCAGCACGTTGTCGTCGCGGTCGAGGGAGGCGAACACCGACCCCATTTTCACATACGGCCCGAAGCGCCCCAGCCCGGCGGAAATTTCGTCCTTGGTTTCCGGATGGATCCCCACCACCCGCGGCAGCGACAGCAGCCCGAGGGCAGCCTCCAGATCGATCGTGTCGCCATCCATGCCCTTCGGCAGGCTGGTGCGACGTGGTTTGGCCTTGCTGTCGGGGATTTGCTCGCCCTGCTGGGCGTAAAGCCCGTATGGCCCGCGCCGGATGGTAATCGCCTCGCCGGTATCAGGGTGATGGCCAAGCTCGCGCATCCCCTCCTTCAACGTCTCGCCGCCTTCCTCGCC
>JAYTQP010000313.1:0-4509 GCA_043746675.1 Rhodospirillales bacterium
AACGCTGTGAGCCCGTAGCTCAGCTGGTAGAGCACCGGACTTTTAATCTGGTGGTCGTGGGTTCGAGTCCCACCGGGCTCACCAATTTTGTTTATTTAGCGGCAAGAATCGATGCTTTTTGCCCCGGTAGGGAGCGAACCCTATGCAGGCACCGCAGATCATTCGCACCCCCACCGGTGACGAATTGGTGGTTCTGCCCCGGGCCGAATACGAGGCGCTGCTCGATCGCGCCGGGCACGAAGCCGAAGATGCCGACGACGTCGCGATGTACGATGCCAGAAAAGCCGAATTGGCGGCTGGCGGCATCGTGCTGCCCAAGGCGGTAGGCGCCGCGGTTCTGAACGGCGTAAGCCGATTGAAGGCCGTGCGCACGTGGCGCGATGTCACCCAGCTCCAGTTGGCCGCCCAAACGGACATTGCGCAGGGCTATCTGTCCGATCTCGAAACGGGGCGGCGGATGGGCACGCCCGAAACACTGGCGAAACGCGCGCAAGCGTTGGACGTGCCGGTGGAGTGGATTTCGTAGAACCCGCGCTATTTCGCGTCCGATCGTCGCATCCCATCGACGAACACATCCAGCAGCCGCAGCACGTTCTGCTGCCAGCCCGGCGCGTCGGACCCGTAGCACAGCGCGATCAGCATATGCAGCACATCGCCGGGCCAGACATCGGCCCGCAATTCACCGGCGGCGACCGCCCGATCGACCAGGCTGCGCACGGCGGCGGTCAGCTTTACCGATGTCGACGCCTTCAAATCTGACGACCCCTGGGCTGCGAGCGCCAACGCGGCGACCATGCCTTTCTTCGTCGCCACGAACGCGACATTGGCGTGCAGCCAGTGCCGCAGTGCCTCCACCGGCGCTGGCCAGGCCGTCAATTCCGCCGCCAGTTCCACCAATTGTTCGACTTCGCGCCGGTAGACTGCCTCGAACAGCGCCTCACGGGTTGGGAAATGCCGATACAAAGTGCCGATGCCGACGCCAGCCTCGCGCGCCACCGCTTCCAGGCTGGCCTGCGGGCCGCCGGCGCCGAATACCGTTTTGGCCGCCGCCAGCACGCGCGCGCGGTTGCGCACTGCGTCCGCGCGCGGTGGGCGAGCGGGCTTGTTCGGCTTATCCTTCATGCAACGGGCCCTTGCAAAAACGGAGGCTTCCTCCATATGATCCAAACGCGGCACCCGGCCGCTCCATCTGCTTTCATCGGAGGGCTGCATGCCCGTGTCAATTTCGCTTGTCGTCAACGGTGTTGTGCGGGCTGTGTTGTTGGAGGATCCGCGCGTCACCTTGCTGGATCTGCTGCGCGAACGGCTGCATCTGACCGGCGCCAAGAAAGCCTGCGATCGTGGGCAGTGCGGTGCCTGCACGGTGCTGCTGGATGGGCGGCGGGTGAATGCCTGCCTGGTGCTGGCGGTGGCGCATGACGGCGCCACGGTGCTGACGATCGAGGGCCTCGCCGCCAGCGAAACCGCGCTTCACCCGTTGCAGGCTGCCTTCATCGCGCATGACGGGTTTCAGTGCGGCTTCTGCACCTCCGGACAGATCATGAGCGCCGTCGGACTGATCGCCGAAGGGCAGGCGGGGGATGACCCGGAACGGGTGCGGGAGGGCATGAGCGGCAATCTGTGTCGCTGCGGCGCCTATGCCGGCATTACCGCAGCGGTGCTCGACGCCCAAGGCCGCATGGTCGAACACGAGGTCGCAGCATGAATAATTTCGAATTCATCCAGCCCGCGACGGTCGCCGAGGCGATTGCGGCCGGCGCAATGCCGGGGGCGTCCTACCATGCCGGCGGGACCAATCTGATCGACCTGATGAAGGGCGGCGTGATGCGGCCGGAACGGTTGGTCGATCTCAACCGTCTGCCCGGCCTGGACCGGATCGCGCATGCGCCGGACGGCGGCGTGCGGATCGGCGCGCGGGTGCGCAATGCCGATCTGGCGCATGATCCGGCCTTTGCGAGGCGCTTTCCGGCGGTGGCCGAGGCGCTGTTAGCCGGCGCTTCGGGCCAGCTTCGCAACCTGGCCACGGTAGGCGGCAATCTGCTGCAACGCACGCGCTGCGCCTATTTCCAGGACCTTGCCAGTGCCTGCAACAAGCGTGCGCCCGGCAGCGGTTGCGACGCGGTTGGGGGCGAAAACCGGCTGCACGCGATCCTCGGCTGGAGTCCGGGCTGCATCGCCACGCATCCGTCGGACTTCGCTGTCCCGCTTGCGGCTTTGGATGCAACGGTCGAAATCGAGGGGCGCGGCGGGCGGCGCGACGTGAAGCTGGTGGATTTCTACTGTCTGCCGGGCGATACGCCAGCGCGCGAAACCGTGCTCGACCCCGGCGATCTGATTGTCGCCGTCCGTCTGCCGGCCGGCGCGGCGCAATTTGCCGGCCATAGCCGTTATCTGAAGCTGCGCGAACGCACCTCCTTCGCTTTCGCGGTGGTGTCGGCGGCGGCGGCGCTGCGGCTGGAGGGCGGCCGCATCGTCGCGGCGCGGATCGCGCTCGGCGGCGTCGCGCTGAAACCCTGGCGCGCCGAAGCTGCGGAGGCGATCCTCGCCGGCGCCCATCCTGACAAAGCGGTCTTCGCCCGCGCCGCCGGATTGGCGCTGGAAGCCGCCACCCCGTCCGGCGACAACGGTTTCAAGATCGAACTGGCCCGCCGGATCGTCGCCCGCGCCCTGGCGATGGCTGCCGCCGGCACCCCGGCGCGCATCCCGGCGCTGCCCGCCTCCCTTTTTGCCGCGAGCCCTGGAGCCCGGATCCATGTCTGACCAAACCCACCGCCATGGATCGAGCATCGGCCAGCCGCTGACCCGCCTGGACGGCCCGCTCAAAGTCACCGGCCGGGCGATCTTCGCCGCCGACAATCATCCGCCGGGCATGCTGTACGCGGTGATCGCAACCAGCACCGTCGCGCGTGGCCGGGTTACAGCCCTGAATCTTGCCGCCGCCAGGGCGCACCCGGGCGTGGTCGCGGTGATGACGCCGGAAAACCGCCCGCCGTTGGCCTTCGACCCGGACCGGCGCGACACCCCGTTCGCCTTCAAGCTCGATCTGCTGCAGAATGATCGCGTGCGCTATGCCGGGCAGGCGATTGCCGTGGTCATCGGACAAACGCTGGAAGCGGCCACCGAGGGCGCCCAGTTGCTCGCCCCGAGCTATGCCGCCGAGCCGGCCCGGGTCGGGCTGGATGCGGCGCCGAGTTTTGTCCCCGCGATGGTCGGTCCGGGGCATCCGGCGGCAACGGCGCATGGCGACGTGGCGGCGGGGCTCGCCGCCGCGCGGCATCGGATCGAGGCGACCTACGAAACCGCGGCGCAATATCACAATGCGATGGAGCCGCACGGCGTCGTGGCGGCCTGGGACGGCGAGCGGCTGGTGCTCGATACGCCAACCCAAGGGCTGATCATGATGCGCGCGCGGGTGGCGCAATTATTCGGCATCCCGGCGGAGAACATTCTGATCCGCAGTCCATTTCTGGGCGGCGGTTTCGGCTCCAAGGGGGCGGCGTCCGGCCCGGTTTTTCTGGGTATCCTGGCGGCCCGGCTGGTCGGCGCGCCGGTCAAGCTGGTGCTGCGGCGGGCGCAGATGTATGGCCCGGTCGGCCATCGCGCGCCCACTCGGCAGACCTTGCGCCTGGGCGCCGATGCCGAAGGACGGCTGACCGCGCTCAGCCATCACACCAAGACCGCCACCAGCAGCTTCGATGATTTCATCGAGCCGGCCAGCGGCGCGTCCCACATCCTCTATGCCAGCCCGGCCATCGCCACCAGCCATGAAGCGGTGCGGCTGGACACTGGCACGCCGATGTTCATGCGCGCGCCCGGCGAGGCCCCCGGCAGCCTGGCGCTGGAAAGCGCGATCGATGAAATGGCGGACCGTTGCGGCATCGATCCGCTGGAATTTCGGCTGCGCAACTACGCTGAAACCGAACCCGGCACCGGCAAGCCATTTTCGTCGAAAGCCTTGCGCGAATGCTATGCCCAGGGCGCGGCGCGCTTCGGCTGGGCCGGCCGGCCGCTGCAACCGCGCCAGATGCGCGACGAAGCCGGGCTGCTGGTCGGCTGGGGCATGGGCACCGCCACTTTCCCGATGGTGATGTTCCAGGGCCAGGCGCGCGCGACCTTGAAAGCCGATGGCAGCGGCGTGGTGGCGTTGGGCGCGCACGACATGGGACAGGGCGCCACCACCGCGTTTCTGCAAATCGCCGCCGACGCGCTGGGGCTGCCGATCGCGCGGGTCGAATTGCACTCCGGTCATTCCGGACTGCCGGATGCCGGCATCGCCGGCGGCTCCGCCCACACCGCCACCGCCGGCTCGGCCATTCATGGCGCCGGTGCCGATGTGATCGCGCGGCTCGCCGCCCTCGCCACTGGCGACGAACGTTCGCCGCTGTTCGGTGCCGGCAATGCCGGGGTGGTCGCGCGCGACGGGCATTTGCACCGGCGCGACGATCCTGCGCGGCACGAATCCTATGGCGATATTCTCGCCCGCGCCGGGTTGGCGGAACTCGAAGGCAA
>JAYTQP010000314.1:0-4846 GCA_043746675.1 Rhodospirillales bacterium
CGCAAGGAAGCAAATATGTCCACCACGGCCCTCAACCCCGCCTCCATGAACGGGGCCGAAAGCCTCGTCCACACCCTGCTGGCGAGCGGGGTGGATACCTGCTTCGCCAATCCCGGCACCTCCGAAATGCACTTCGTCGCCGCGCTGGACCGGGTGCCCGGCATGCGCTGCGTGCTGGGATTGTTCGAGGGCGTGGTAACCGGGGCAGCCGACGGCTATGCGCGCATCGCCGGCAAACCGGCCGCCACCCTGCTGCATTGCGGCCCCGGCCTCGGCAACGCGCTGGCCAATCTGCACAACGGCCGCCGCGCCAACACCATGATGGTAAACTGCGTCGGCGATCAGGCAACCTACCACCGCCCGCTCGATGCGCCCCTGACCGCGGACACCGAAGGCCTCGCCCGCAGCGTCTCGGGCTGGGTGCGCACCGCCACCCATGCCGCCAATGTCGGCGCGGACGCCGCGGTCGCGGTGCAGGCCGCGCAAACCGCGCCCGGCCAGATCGCCACCCTCATCCTGCCGTCCGACACCTGCTGGGACAGCGGCGGCATCGTCGCCGCGCCGCTGCCGATCCCGAAAGCGGCCACCGTCGATGGCCACGTGGTGCGCAACGCGGCCGCCGCCCTGCGCAACGGAAAGAAAACCCTGATCCTGCTGGCCAACGCCGCGCTGCGCGCCGGCGCCCTGGCGGATGCCACCCGCATCGCCAAAGCCACCGGCGCCATGCTGCTCGCCCAAGGCTCGAACGCCCGCATCGAACGCGGCGAAGGCCGCCATTTCATCGACCGCATTCCCTACCCGGTCGATCAGGCCGTCGCCCGGCTGAAAGACATCGAACAGGTCATCCTGGTCGGCGCGGTCAAGCCGGTGATCTTCTTTGCCTACCCGAACAAGCCCGGCACCCCGATCCCGCCGAACGCGATCATCCACGTGCTAACCCGGCCCGATCACGACCAGGCCAACGCCCTCGCCGCCCTCGCCGAAGAACTCGGCCAACCCGCCGCCGTGCCCGCGCAAAGCTTCCACCCCAGCGAACCCGGGCGCGGCAAAATCACCAGCGAAGCCTTCGCCGCCTCGCTGGTCGCGCTGCTGCCGCAAGACGCCATCGTCGCCGATGAAAGCGTCACCTTCGGACGCTCGATCTACCCGGTCACCGGCAGCGCCCGCCGCCACGACTGGATGGCGGTCACCGGCGGCGCCATCGGCGGCGGCATCCCGCTCGCCACCGGCGCCGCAATCGCCGCCCCCAACCGCCGCGTGATCAACCTCGAAGCCGATGGCTCCGCGATGTACACGCTCCAAGGCCTCTGGACCCAGGCGCGCGAAAAACTCGACGTCACCACCGTGATCTTCAACAACCGCAAATATCAGATCCTGCTCGGCGAACTCGCCAACGTCGGCGCCAACCCCGGCCGAACCGCACTCGATATGATGGACCTCGGCAACCCCGATATCGACTTCGTCAAACTGGCCAACGGCATGGGCGTGGACGCCGCCAAAGCCGAAACCATGGAACAATTCAACGACCTGTTCACCCAATCCCTGTCCCGCTCCGGACCGTTTCTGATCGAACTAATGACCTGAGGGGGCAGCGCCCTGGCCTTGCTTCCTTCACTCCAGGTCCCCTCAGCGCATCAGTTCCGGTTCACCGGGCGTCGGGGCTGTGATAGATACATGATTTGGTGCGTGCTTTGGGGGCATGGGTGGCTGAGGTTTCGCAGGAGGACATTGAGCGGTTGGCGGCTCGGGTGGCGATGTTGGTCTCCGAGGATGGGGAGGCTGCCAATGCCGGGCGGGCGGTTGGGCAGTTGGCGCGTCGGCTGGGGTTATCTGGCGGGGATTTGAAGGCGTTATTTCTGACCGGCAGTATCAGTGGCGCGCGCAAGCCGGTGGACCCGACGCCGGATGCGGTGCAGGAGATTGCGACATTGAGGCGCAGTTTGCGCCGGATGGAGCATGTGGTTCGCAATTTACAGGACGAGCGTGACCAGTTGGTGTCGGAGGCCGGCAGCATTCGGGTGGCCTTATATCAGTCGCGCACCAACCGGCGTTTGCGCTGGTCGATCGGGGCGTTGGGGGTTTTGGTGATGGCGGGGGTTGGCTCGTCGGTGGCGTATTTCGATGTGGGCGGACCCATCCGTCCGCCGGTGCGGCGAGAAGTGGCGCTGAGCCAGCCACACGCGGGCGCGATTGCCGTGGTTCGCAGCGCGCATGGCACGCTTTACAGCGAGCCGGACAAGACCTCCGCACCGTTGACGTTTGTCCCGGCCGGCACCCAGATCCCGGTCAAGCGTCTGTTATGGCACATGATGTCGCAGTGGGCGGAGGTCGATCTGAACGGCATGACCGGCTATGTGCCGACCACCGAGGTGGAAATACACTAGCCGCAACGCGTGCGCCTAAGCGCCTCCTACCATCAGTCTCTTTTTTGATTTATTTTAAGTATTTTTTCAATCTACGAGACGAATATCTCCCACGGCATCTCGATACTCCTTTCAAGACCGCTTCCGCACGTGGAACCAGCTTGAAAACGATCGTGCGGCCGGACCGAACGGCGCCATCGCGCCTGTCGAGAAGGGATATTCCATGGCCATCTCTCTCATCCAGCCCATCGATATGCGTCACCGGCTCCCTGACTGGGCCGGCGATGGCAATTTTGGCCCAATGGATTGGGCGGCCGCATCGGCGCCGCCAGCCTTCGCGACACCAGCCTTCGCGACACCAGACCCGGTTGCCTCGTTATTTGCGGTGCTGGCGACCAGCACCGTCAGCGCCGGGGCGGCGATGGCGATGCGGGTGGCGCAGGCGGTCAAAGCCTATGGCGTCACCGGCGCCGGCATCAAGATCGGCATCCTGTCCGACAGTTTCAATCTGCACGGTGGCATGGCGGCGGATATCGCCAATGGCAACCTCAATGCGGGCACGACGATTTTGAAGGAAGGCCCGGCCGGCGGTGCCGACGAGGGCCGCGCGATGGCGGAACTGATCCACAAGATCGCGCCGGGTGCGCAGATCACCTTCTACTCGGCGTTTTACGGCGAAGCTGATTTCGCCAACGGCATTCAGGCGCTAACCGCCGCCGCCTGCAACGTCATCGTCGACGATGTGACCTATCTGACCGAGCCGTTCTTCCAGACCGGCGGCCTGGTGCAGAACGCGGTGCAGGCGGCGATCAACGCCGGCGTCAGCTATTTTACCTCGGCCAGCAACGAAGGCTTGAACTTCTACCAGGCCAACTTCACCGGCGTCAAAACCACCCTCACCGGGCTGATCGGCAACTACACGGCGGAAAATTTCGGCACCGCTGCGGTGCCGGTCACCCGCCAGAGCCTCACCATCGCGCGCGGCGCCACCGCCACGATAGACCTGCAATGGGACCAGCCGTTCGCCGGCATCGGCGGCAAAACCGGGGCTGCCAACAGCCTGGGAATGGTGCTTTACGACAGCAACAACCGCATCGTCGCCTACGCCACCATGAACGACGTGAACCGCAATCCCGATCAGATCCTGCAATTCACCAACACCTCCGCCAGCACCAGCTTCCATCTGGCGATTTTCACCAATGGCGGCACCAGCGCGCCCGGCCAGTTCAAGTATATCATCTACGGCCAAGGCACCATGATCAACGATCCGAAGGCCGGCAAAGGGTCCGGCACCCTGATCGGGCACGAGGAAGTTGCCGCCGCCAACACCGTCGGCGCGGTCGCCTATAACCAGACCGCCGCTTATGGCGGCAGAAATACGATCGAGCATTTCTCCTCGGTCGGGCCGGGCGGCCTGCTGTTCGATGCAAACGGCAACCGCTTGGCGCAGGCCGCCACGTCCGGGGTCGATTTTGTCGCCCCCGATGGCTCGGCGACCAGCGTGTTCAACCCGTTCTACGGCACCTCGGCGGCGGCGCCGAACGCGGCGGGGGTGGCGGCGCTGATGTTGCAGGCCAACCGCGCGCTAACCCCGGCGCAGGTGAGCGCCGATCTGCTGGCGTCCACCATCGCGGCCACCGGGCCGAACGGTGCCGTCGGCGCCGGGCTGATCCAAGCGCCAGCGGCGGTCCGGATGGCGTTTGCGACAACGGCGGGCGTGGCGGCCACGCCGCAAACAAGCCGCATTGGCAGCACTAGCACTAGCACTAGCACCAGCATCATCGGCCGCATCGGCACGGTGGCCCGCAACAACCTGACCGCCGCGCCGGCGTCGCTCGCGCGCGCCCTCGACCTTGTGGCCAGCGATCCGACGGCAGCGGGCGATTTCTATGCCAGCCTCGACCCCACCGCGGCGATCGCGCCGGCAGCAATCTTGCTCTCCGCGGCCGGCACGTCGGCATTGGCAATGCTCAACAATGCGAGCATGCCTCTGCCGTTCGTGGCGAAATGGAATACCTGATTGGTTCTGCCGATACGCTCCGGCAAGGAATGGTGGGCGCAGTAGGGCTCGAACCTACGACCCGCTGATTAAGAGTCAGCTGCTCTACCAACTGAGCTATGCGCCCGCCGAGGCAACCACGTTCAAAGCAGCACCAAGCCAGAAGCTGTGCATATACCAAGCCGCATCCCTGCTGGGAAGGGGCGCCCTTTCGCCCGCCTTGCACAGCAGCGTCCCGCCCGGTTATAGCAGCATGACAGATATGCGACGGCGCTTCGTCGCCGGCGCTTCATCGCCATCAGGGGGGACCGCTCTTGGCCTACGCGCTGCAACAATTGATCAACGGGCTGACCCTGGGGATGATCTACGGCCTCATCGCGGTCGGCTACACGATGGTCTACGGCATCATCGGCATGATCAACTTCGCGCATGGCGACATTTTCATGGTCGGCGCCTTTCTGTCGCTGATCGCGCTCACCGTGCT
>JAYTQP010000315.1:0-4367 GCA_043746675.1 Rhodospirillales bacterium
GCGCATGGGGCAAGATGTCACCCCGGCGCGACCAACCGCAAGTGCGAATGCCTGGCCATGCCGTCCTACGGCCCCGGTGCTTTCACGCGACCTATCTGACGCGCGCCTTCACGCGACGTATCGGATGCGCGCCTTCACGCGACGTATCTGATGCGCGCCTTCACGCGACACATTTGATCCGTCTGGTTTCTGTGGCAGCCTGCCCGCCTTGAACGCGGGAGAGCTGCGATGCGCATTGCCGACATGGACTGGCGGATGGTCGAGGACTGGCTGCGCGGCGACGATCGCGGCGTGCTGCCGCTCGGCAGTGTCGAACAGCATGCCAGCCTGTCGCTCGGCGTCGATATGATCTTGGCCGAGCGGGTTGCGGTGGAAGCCGCCGCGCCGCTGGGGGTGCCGGTCTATCCGGCGCTGCCGTTCGGCCTCGCACCCTATTTCCAATCCTTCCCCGGCAGCATGACCTTGCGGGTGGATACCTATGCTGCCGTGATCCGCGAACTGCTGGACAGCATGAAGCGGTCCGGCTTCCGCCGCATCCTGATCGTCAATGGCCATGGCGGCAACCTGCCGGCGGCGGCTTTGGCGCAGGAATGGATGATGGATAATCCGGATTGCCGGGTGCGCTTTCATGATTGGTGGCGGGCGCCGAAAACCTGGGCGCAGGTGCTGGCGACCGACCCGGTTGCCAGCCACGCCGGATGGATGGAAAATTTCCCCTGGACCCGCCTGCCCGGCACAATTTCCGATGGTGAAAAGCCGATGGTCGATTTCGACAGCATGAAGACGATGGCGCCGTTCGAGGTTCGCAACATCATCGAGGACGGCAGCTATGGCGGCCGCACCCAGCGCAGCGACAACGAAATGCTGGCGATCTGGAATGTCGCGGTCGGCGAAACCCGCGCCATGATGGAGGCCTGGTGATGGACCCGATTCTGATCTGGGGCGCCGGCGCCATCGGCGGCAGCGTTGGCGCCTGGCTCAAACGCGCCGGGCACGATGTGCATTTTGTTGACGTGGTGCCCGAACATGTCGAAGCCATCCGCACCACCGGCCTTAAAATCACCGGGCCGGTCGAACAATTCAGCGTGGTGGCGCCGGCGATGCTGCCGGCCGAGGTCACCGGCACCTACCGCCGCATCTTCCTCGCGGTGAAGGCGCACCATACCGAGGAAGCCGCCAAGGCCCTCGCGCCTTTCCTCGCGGCGGACGGCTATGTGTTGTCGTTGCAGAACGGTTTGTGCGAACGGATCATCGTCGGCGTGGTCGGGCCGGCGCGCACCATCGGCGCCTTCGTCAATTTCAGCACCGACTGGATCGCCCCCGGCGAGGTGATGTTCGGCAGCCGTGGCGCGGTGGTGCTGGGCGAACTCGATGGTGCGATGACGGAACGGCTGGCGGCGTTGCACGCGCTGATGCTGGATTTCGATCCCAACGCGGGGATGACGGCCGAAATCTGGGGTTATCTCTGGGGCAAGCTCGGCTATGGCGCGATGCTGTTCGCCCAGGCGCTCGGGATGGCGGGAATTGCGGACTGCCTGGGGCGGCCGGAATTGCTGCCGCTGTGGCGCGCGTTGGCCGGCGAAGCCAACGCGGTTACGCGCGCCGAGGGGGTGACGCCGAAAGGCTTCAACGGCTACGACCCGGCCGCCTTCATGCCTGCCAGCACGGAGGCGATGGCGCGCGCGGCGGTGGCGGCGATGGTGGCGTTCAACCGCCCGAGTGCCAAAACCCATTCCGGCGTATGGCGCGATCTGGCGATCCGCAAACGCCGCACCGAGGTCGATGTGCAGATCGCGCCGATCTCCGAAATCGGCGCCAGCCACGGCATCGCCTGCCCGACCATCGACCGGCTGGTGGCGATGATCCACGCGGTCGAAGCCGGCACACGCACACTGCACGACGATAATTTGGTGGAGTTGATGGGGCGATGAATATCCGTTTCGATAACCGTATCGTCGTGGTCAGTGGTGCCGGCCATGGGCTTGGCCGCTGCATCGCGCAAAGTTTTGCCGCCCTCGGCGCCAAGGTGCATGGCTGCGACCTGTCGGCCGAAAATCTGAAAGCCACCGCGGCCACCGGTGGCTTTACCGGCAAGGTGGTCGATGTCACCGACCGCGCCGCCGCCGCCGCCTGGATCGCGGATGTGGAGCGGAAAGAAGGCCGCGCGGTCTATATCCTGGTCAACAACGCCGGCGGCGTCGCCGGGCAGCACATGCAACCGATCGAACAGGTGGCCGATGACGCCTGGGACCGGGTGATCGCGGTCAATCTCGGCGCCGCGATGGCATTGTCGCGCGCCGCCGCCCCGGCGATGAAGGCCGCCGGCGAAGGCCGGATCGTTAATATCAGCTCCGGCGCCGGCTTGCAGGCATCGCTCACCGGCATCCAGGCCTATGCCAGCGCCAAACACGCCGTGGTCGGGCTGACAAGGCAACTGGCGCACGAGCTCGGGCCGTTCAACATCACCGTCAACTCGGTGGCGCCCGGCTTCATCCGGTCCAACCCCGATACCGAAGTGCAATGGGATGGCTATGGCAGCGACGGGCAGAAGGCGCTGATAAGCCGGATCGCGCTGAAACGGCTGGGGAGCGCGCAGGATATCGCCAACGGGGTACTGTTTTTTGCCTCCGAACTGGCGGGGTTCGTGAACGGGCAGATTTTGTCGGTGGATGGTGGGCGGTAACTTCGTGCCGGTGGTGGGCGCCGGATTTCAGCTTGCTCCGATTTAACCGGAAATTCCGGTGAGCCCGCTGTTGCCGGCGGCCGTAGCCGCCGGGGTGCCGCTGCAACTTTGCGATCTGCCGGCAACCCGTTGTATCCGCATGGCTTGCTGATCGCCCGGCCGGACCCGCACGTCGCCTGGCGCGGCGACAGCCTGCCCGCCGATCCGGCCGCGCTGATCCAACATATCAGCGGCGCTGCCCCGCCGCGCGCGGTGGCACTTGTCCAGGCGGAGACTCAGGGTTAAGCGATGGCGCTTCCTCACGCGCGCCGCAAAAGGTCCCCCCGATGTTCTCTCGCCTGCTCGGATTCATGTCGGCCGACATGGCCATCGACCTTGGGACGGCCAACACCCTGGTCTATGTCAAAGGCCGCGGCATCGTGCTCGATGAACCTTCGGTCGTCGCCATCGCCGACGTGCGCGGCAAAAAACAGGTGCTTGCGGTCGGCGATGAAGCCAAACTCATGCTCGGCCGCACCCCCGGCAATATCTCCGCCATCCGCCCATTGCGCGACGGGGTGATCGCCGACTTCGAAGTGGCCGAGGAAATGATCAAACATTTCATCCGCAAAGTGCATAACCGGCGCGGCTTCGCCTCCCCCCTGATCATCGTCTGCGTGCCGTCGGGCTCGACGGCCGTCGAACGCCGGGCGATCCAGGAATCGGCCGAAAGCGCCGGCGCGCGCAAAGTGCTGCTGATCGAAGAACCGATGGCCGCCGCCATCGGCGCCGGACTGCCGGTGACCGAACCGTCCGGCTCCATGATCGTCGATATCGGCGGCGGCACCACCGAGGTTGCGGTGATCTCGCTCGGCGGCATCGTCTACGCCCGCTCGGTCCGCGTCGGCGGCGACAAAATGGACGAAGCCATCATCTCCTACATCCGCCGCAACTATAATCTGCTGATCGGCGAAAGCTCCGCCGAACGCATCAAACTCGAACTCGGCGCCGCCTCGGTGCCCTACGACGGCGAAGAAGGCCCCTACCGCGAGGTTAAAGGCCGCGACCTGATGAACGGCGTGCCCCGCGAAATCGTGGTCAGCCAACGCGCCATCGCCGAAAGCCTGGCCGAACCGGTCTCCCAAATCGTCGAAGCCGTGAAAGTCGCACTTGAAAATACCCCGCCCGAACTGGCCGCCGATATCGTCGATAAAGGCATCGTGCTGACCGGCGGCGGCGCACTCCTCACCCGCATCGACCAGGTCCTGCGCGACGCCACCGGCCTGCCGGTGCTGATCGCCGAAGACGCCCTGCAATGCGTCGCCCTCGGCACCGGCCGCGCCCTGGAAGAAATGCGCCGCCTGCGGAATGTGCTGACGTCGATGTACTGATCCCGGCGGGCGCGGTGATGGAGCAAGTAAGGCGGGGGCTCCGCCCCTCGACCCCGCAAGGGGCAGTCGCCCCTTGACCCATGACCTAAGAAAGCATCGGGTTAACCATGAAGGGGCCTACGCCGATGCTGCAACATCAGTGCAGGCCCCTTCATGGCTAACCCGAACCCTTAAAGTCCCGGGGTCGAGGGGGCGACGGCCCCCGTGCGGGTCCAGGGCAGCGCCCTGGCCTTGCTGCTTCCCTCAGTCCTCAGCGTCGACCAGCGTCCGCGCTGGTTTTTCGTGTTTCAGGCGGTCCATCGCTTGTTGGACGT
>JAYTQP010000316.1:0-1623 GCA_043746675.1 Rhodospirillales bacterium
CGCCGGCACCGGCTTGTTCGGGCCGTATCTGGATTTGCCCGCCGGGGCGTATGTTGCCCGCATTCATTTCCGTGCCGGCGCGCCGCGCGCGGGGGAAGCGACGTTGGATATATGCTGCGAAAGCGGCGCGCGCCGGCTGGCGGAAGTGCGGCTTGGGAGCGGCGAGGTCGCCGAGATTGCTTTCAGCACCGCGACCGATGTTTCGGGCGTGGAAGTTCGTCTGTTCAATAGGAAAGGCTTTACGGCGATCATCGAGGAAGTCGAAATTCTGCCGAGGTCGTGACGATACTTCGTTCGTTTGAGATGTTATGTAACGCTTCGCTCGGGGGCAATTTGGTGGCTTCGGTGCGGTTGCGGTGGATTGCCGCGCTGCGTTCGCAATGACCGGTGCGGGGGGATGGCCCGGGAGCCCGTGGCGGATTGCATCCGCCCTACGGGGGCGGACGTTGGGGGTGGTAAGCGGGGGTGGCGCGTATTCAACGGAGCAGAGTAACGTTGAGACTGCTCGCATTTCGGTTCAGTTACGGGGGACGCCATGAAAACCATTCCGCTCGCTACCAGCAAGATGATCGGCCGCATCGAGGGCGGCATTGGGTGGGTGATTTTCAACCATCCGGAACGCCGCAATGCCGTTTGTCTGGAAATGTGGGAAGCGATCCCGCACATCATGGACGCGCTGGAAGCCGATCCTGGCGTGCGGGTGATCGTGCTGCGCGGCACCGGCGGGCAGGCGTTTGTTGCCGGCGCGGATATTTCCGAGTTCGAGAAGGTTCGCTCGACCGCCGAACAGGTTGCCGCCTATGAAAACATCTCCGGCGAGGCGCAGCGCCGGCTGAAACAAACCAGCAAACCCACCATTGCCATGATCGAGGGCTTCTGCATCGGCGGCGGCATGGGCATCGCCATCGGCACCGATCTGCGGATTGCCGCCGACGGCGCCAAGTTCGGCATTCCGGCCGCCCGCCTCGGGCTTGGCTATGGCGCCGACGGGATCAAGGTTTTGATCGACCTGATCGGGCCGTCCTTCGCCAAGGAAATTTTTTTCACCGCCCGCCAGTTCAACGCCGATGAAGCCGTCCGCATGGGGCTGGTCAATCGGGTGGTGGCAGCGGCCGCGCTTGAGGCCAAAGTGCGCGAAGTTGCCGGCCTGATCGCGGAGAATGCGCCGCTGACGGTGAAAGCGGTGAAGATCACCGTCGGCGAGATTATGCGCGGGCCGGATATGGACGAGGCTTTGTGCGAGCGCGTGGTGGATGCGTGTTTTGCCAGCGCCGATTATGTCGAGGGCCGGCGCGCTTTCATGGAGAAGCGTCGGCCGGCGTTCCAGGGCAAGTAGGCGGGTTTCCTTCCGGCGCCAGCGCGCTAAGCTGGACCAAATTGGGAAGAAATTCGCATGGCCAAGATTCTTTACGCTCCGATGAGCGAGGCCGATCGCCGCATCGCGCCCGGCCTGTTGCCGGCCGGGTTCGAGCTGATCGAGGCGCGCCTGGGCAGCCCGGAAATGGCCGCCCATCTCGGCGATACCGAGTATCTGGTGGGCTTCGGCGCGCCGCAGATGAACGATGATTTCTATAAGCAGATGCCGAAGCTGAAGCTGATCCAACTGCTCAGCGCCGGCTATGA
>JAYTQP010000317.1:0-4971 GCA_043746675.1 Rhodospirillales bacterium
ATCCGCACCTTGCTCGGCCAGCGCGAGGTGCCGGACAATCTCTGGGGCCAGTGCAGCGCCTGCCAGCAGATGGTGTTCAAAGCCGAGCTGGAAAAAAACCTGCTCGTGTGCAGCCATTGCGGCCACCACATGCGCGTCGGCGCGCTCCAGCGCCTCACCTGGACCTTTGACGACGGCAAATATTCGCGCATCGAATTGCCCAAGCCACTGGTCGATCCGCTGAAGTTCCGCGACACCAAGCGCTACGCCGACCGGCTGAAGGAATACCGCGACAAAACCCATCTGGACGACGCCATCGTGGTCGGCCATGGCAGCATCGGCGGGCATCGCGCGGTGGTGGCGGTGATGACATTCGCCTTCATGGGCGGCTCGATGGGCGCCGGCGTCGGCGAGGGCATCGTGGCCGCGGCCAAGCTCGCGGTCTTGCAGGACGCGCCGCTGATCGTGTTCACCGCATCCGGCGGCGCGCGCATGCAGGAAGGCACCATCAGCCTGATGCAAATGCCGCGCACCGTGATCGCGACCCAGATGGTCAAGGAAAAGGGCCTGCCCTTCATCGTGGTGATGACCGACCCGACCACCGGCGGGGTGACCGCCAGCTTCACCATGCTCGGCGACGTCCAGATCGCCGAACCGGGTGCCGAAATTGGCTTCGCCGGCGCGCGGGTGATCGAGCAGACGGTGCGCGAAAAACTGCCGGAAGGCTTCCAGCGCGCCGAATATCTGCTGGCGCACGGCATCCTCGATATGGTGGTCAAGCGGGGCGAAATGAACGCCACCCTCGGGCGGCTGATCGGGCTGCTGCGGGTGAAGCATCTGGCCGCGGCTTGAGCGGGGCTGCCGCCGGGCGCGCCGAAGCGATCATCACCCGGCTGCATGCGCGCTATCCCAGGCTGATCGACCTCAGCCTGGATCGGCTGCGGCGCGTGCTGGCCGCACTCGGCAACCCGCAGGACCGGCTGCCGCCGGTCATCCACGTCGCCGGCACCAACGGCAAGGGCAGCGTCTGCGCCTTTCTGCGCGCGATCGGGGAAGCCGCCGGTCTGCGCGTGCATGTCACCACCTCGCCGCATTTGGTGCGCTTCAACGAACGCATCCGCCTCGCCGGCACCTTGGTAACCGACGATGCCCTCTCGGCCGCGCTCGATCGGGTGGAAGCGGCCAACGGCGATGCGCCGATCACGGTGTTCGAATTGTTGATGGCGGCCGGCTTCTGGCTGTTCGCCGAAGTGCCGGCCGATCTCTGCGTGCTCGAAGTCGGCCTCGGCGGCCGCTTCGACGCCACCAACGTCGTCGCCCGGCCGGCAGCCAGCGCAATCGCCTCGATTTCGATGGATCACCGCGAACTGCTCGGCGATACGCTGGCCAAGATCGCTTTCGAGAAAGCCGGCATCCTCAAACCCGGCGTGCCGGCAGTCACCGGCGCGCAGCCGACCGAAGTGCTGGCGGTGCTGCAGGCGCAGGCCATGCTGGTCGGCACGAATTTGGCGGCACGCGGGCATTCTTGGTCCGCAACCGCAACCAAAACCGGCTTCCGCTTTGCCGATGCGGCCGGAACCCTCGATCTGCCCCCGCCCGCCCTGCTCGGTGCGCATCAATACGACAATGCCGCCATTGCCGTCGCCGCGATCCGCGCCAGCAACCTGCCGATCGCGGCCAACGCCATCGTGCGTGGCGTGGCATCCGCCATCTGGCCGGCACGGATGCAGCGCCTGACTGGAAATCTGGCGGCACTGCTGCCGGCCGGGTGGGAATTATGGCTCGATGGCGGCCATAATCCGGGCGGTGGCACGGCGCTGGCGGCACAGTTGCAATCCTGGAACGATCTCCCGGTTCATGTCGTCGTCGGGATGAAAATCGCCAAGGACACCGCTGAATTTTTGCGCCCGCTGCTACCGTTGGCCAGCAGCCTGTGGGCGGTCGCCGAACCCGGGCAGCATCTGGCCCTGCCGGTCGATGCCATCGTGGCGGCCTCCGGCGGGGTGGCCCGGATCGGCCCGACGGTGCGCGCCGCGCTGGCGCAGATCACCACCGCGCCCAGGCCGGGGCGCGTGCTGATCTGCGGCAGCCTCTATCTGGCCGGCGAGGCGTTGAAACTCGACGGCTGGCAGTCGGCCTGATCAGACTTTCGCGATCCCTCAGAAAACCGGCCAGCCATCGCCGCGCTTGCGTTGGTGGGCAGCATGATCCTAGGCTCGGTTGCATTGTTGCAGATCGCGCGCTGGCGTCGGTTGCACGCTCCGACTTAAGCAAAGGGAACTCCAACATGTCGCAGTCCGTACGACCATCCTCCGCCGAACTCGGCGGCCTGAAATGGCGCGGCATCGGCCCCTCGCGCGGCGGCCGCGTGGTGGCGGTGGCCGGCGATTATCACAACCCGGCGGTGTTCTATTTCGGCGCCTGCGCCGGCGGCGTCTGGAAAACCGAGGATGGCGGCATCTACTGGCGCAACGTCTCCGACGGCTTCCTCAACACCGCCGCCGTCGGCGCCCTCGCGGTGGCGCGCTCGGATAGCAACGTCATCTACGCCGGCATGGGGGAGACCACCATCCGGCTCGATGTCTCCTACGGCGATGGCGTCTACCGCTCGACCGACGCCGGCCGCAGCTGGCGGCATCTCGGCCTCGCCGAAACCAAACATATCGGCCGCATCTGCATCCATCCCGATAACCCCGATATCGCCTACGTCGCCGCCCTCGGCGATATTTTCGGCGATAGCGCCCATCGCGGCGTCTACCGCACCAGCGACGGCGGCGAAACCTGGCAGCAGATCCTGCACCGTGACGCCGCCACCGGCGCCATCGACCTCACGATGGACCCCAACAACCCCCGCATCCTGTTCGCCAGCCTGTGGCAAACGCGGCGCAATTTCTGGAACATCTCCTCCGGCGGCCCCGGCTGCGGGCTGTTCCGCTCGATGGATGGCGGCGATAGCTGGACCGAAATCACCACCGCGCCCGGCCTGCCTGCCGGCATGCTCGGCAAGATCGGCGTCACCATCTCCCCCGCTTGCGCCGGCCGGGTCTGGGCGCTGATCGAGGCCGAGGGCGAAAAATGCGGCCTCTATCGCTCCGACGATTACGGCCACGGTTGGAAACTGGTCTGCAACAGCCGCGACCTGATGCACCGGCCCTGGTACTACACCCACGTATTCGCCGATCCCGCCCACGCCGAAACGGTCTACGTCACCAACCTCGCGATGTGGAAATCGACCGACGGCGGCAGCAACTTCACCGAGATCATGACCTCGCACGGCGACAACCACGATCTCTGGATCGACCCGTCCGACCCGCGCCGCATGATCGAAGGCAATGATGGCGGCGCCCAGGTCACCGTCAACGGCGGCATCACCTGGTCGAGCATCTACAACCAGTTGACCGGGCAGTTCTATCGCATCGACGTCGATAACCAGTATCCCTACGTCGTCTACGGCACCCAGCAGGATAATACCTCCGTCGGCGTGCCGAGCGCCTCGGTCTGGGGCGCCATCACGCTGGGCGACTGCTTCTACCCCGGCACCGGCGAAAGCGGCTTCATCGCCGTCCACCCGCACGACCACAACATCGTCTATGTCGGCGCCGTCGGCTCCAGCCCGGGCGGCGCCGGCGCCTTGCAACGCTACGACCATCGCACCAAGCAAATCCAACTGATCAATGTCTGGCCGGAACAATCCGCCGGCGTCGCCCCGCGCGATCTGAAATATCGCTTCGCCTGGACCTACCCCATCCTGTTCTCGCCGCACGATCCGGGCATTCTTTATGTCGGCGGCAACCACGTGTTCCGCTCCACCGACGAAGGCATGAGCTGGCAGCCGATCTCGCCCGACCTCAGCCTGAACGACCGCGCCCGGCAGGACCATTCGGGCGGCGCGGTCACCCGCGAAAGTGCCGGCGCGGAAGTGCATGCGACCTGCGCGAGCGTGGTCGAATCGCCCCATCGGGCCGGCGAGATCTGGGCCGCCACCGATGACGGGCTGGTCCAGCTCACCCGCGATGGCGGCGCCACCTGGACCAACGTGACGCCATCCGGCATGCCCGCGCTCGCCTATGTCGGCTGCGTCGAAATCGCCGCCCACGATGCCGATACCGTCTATCTCGCCGCCACCCGCTACAAGCTGGCCGACTACCAACCCTATCTTTTCGCCAGCCATGACAGCGGCCGCACCTGGCACAGCATCAACGGCAATTTCCCCGCCGGCGAGATCACCCGCGTGCTGCGCGCCGATCCGGCCTGCCCCGGCCTGCTGTTCGTCGGCACCGAAACCGGCGTCTTCTTCAGCCTCGATGACGGGGCCGCCTGGGCGCGGCTCCCCGGCGGCCTGCCGGTGGTGCCGGTCTACGACCTCAAGCTCAAGGACGGCGACCTCATTGCGGGAACGCACGGAAGATCGTTCTGGATCCTCGACGACATCACCCCGCTCCGCAGCCTCGCCGCAGGCGTCGCCGGCACCCGCCTGCTGCCGCCCCGCCCGGCGGTGCGCACCAAGCTGCATTTCGGCGCCCTCGGCAGCCTCAAGCCCGGCACCAGCTTCGCGCTCGCCTTCGGCGTCGGCGGCGGCATCACCACCCACGAACTGCCGGACGGCAGCCGCCGGCGGGACTATCTCGACGTCGGCGAAAACCCGCCGATGGGCGCGCTGATCCACTACTGGCTCGCCGACGCCGGCCCGGTCGAACTAACCTTTCGCGATGCCGCCGGCGCGGTCATCGCCAGCCTGCGCAGCGACGACACCAGCCTCGGCATCGCCAAGCGCCCAACCGCGCGCGCCGGCCTCAACCGCTATGTCTGGGACCTCAAGCACCCCGGCCCAACCAAGATCGACGCCAGCCTGTTCACCCCACGGGTCAAGGCGCTGGTCAGCGACCCCGACGCCGCCGCCGGCCCAACCGTGGTGCCGGGCAGCTACAGCGTCGAACTGGCCGCCGACGGGGCAACCCAAAGCCTGCCGCTCACGGTGCTGAAAGACCCACG
>JAYTQP010000318.1:0-5626 GCA_043746675.1 Rhodospirillales bacterium
GCATGAACGCCCCGGGCCGCGTCGTCCTCGTCACCGGCCTGTCCGGCGCCGGCAAGGTATCGGTGCTGCATGCGCTGGAAGATCTCGGCTGGGAGGCGATGGACAATCTGCCCTTCACGCTGATCGAGGAAATGGCGAGCCGCGCGGGCCCTGATCAGCCGCGCCGACTGGTGATGGGGGTTGATGTGCGGTCGCGCGGGTTTGATACGGTGGCGTTGGAGGCCATGCTCGACCGCTTGAAGCGCAATCCTGATATTCGGTTTGATCTGGTCTATGTGCTCGCCGACGATGCTGTGCTGCTACGCCGCTACACCGAAACCCGCCGCCGCCATCCGCTCTCGCCGCTGGGACGGGTGGCCGAGGGGATCGCCGCCGAACGCGCCTTGACCGCGCCGCTGAAGGCCGCGGCCGACTTCGTGGTGGATACCTCGGAACGTTCACTGGCGGCGCTACGGCAATGGATCGACAGCAATTTTGGCGGCGACGACGCCGGCGAGGGAAAGCCCGGCCTGGCGGTTTCGCTGGTTTCCTTCGGCTATCCGGCCGGCCTGCCGCGCGAAGCCGATCTGGTTTTCGACGTTCGGTTTCTGCGCAATCCGCATTACGATCCGGCGCTCCGGCCACTCACCGGGCGCGATCCTGCGGTCGCCGCCTATGTTTTCGCCGATCCGGATTACGAGGTTTTCTTCCGCCGCCTGACCGATCTGCTGGACCTGCTCTTGCCCCGTTTCGTTCAAGAGGGCAAAAAATATGCAACCATTGCGATCGGCTGCACCGGCGGGCGTCACCGCTCCGTCACCACCGTCGAGCGACTGGCCAGGCATTTGCGAGACGCCGCCTGGCGCGTGAGCATCACGCATCGGGAAATCGACGCCCAGGCCGAAGTTCCGGCCCGCTGATAAGGATTTGCCGTCATGCCCAAGCGCGCCGCGCGTATCTCTCGGTTTTTTTGAGCTTGCGCCAAACTGCGTCTCCGCGCATTGACCCTGCCAATACGTTACCGGCCGTTCATGGGCGACGTATTATCGTTATCTGCGCGTGCTCGCCCCGCGTTTTCCGTTCAGGGATTTATCGCCGATGATCGGCCTCGTTCTGGTCACCCATGGTCGCCTCGCCGACGAGCTACGCCTGGCGATGGAGCATGTCGTCGGGCCGCAGCGCAATGTCGCCACCGTTTGCATCGGGCCGGACGACGATATGGGCATTTGCAAAAAGGCGATCGAGCAGCGCATCGACGAGGTCGATACCGGCGATGGCGTGGTTTTGCTGACCGACATGTTCGGCGGCACCCCGAGCAATCTGGCGATCTCGCAAATGGACCGGCCGAACGTCGAGGTGATTTCCGGCGTCAATTTGCCGATGCTGGTCAAGCTCGCCAAGGTGCGCTCCACCCAGTTACTGGCCGACGCGGTCGGCTGCGCCCAGGATGCTGGGCGCAAATACATCGCCGCCGCGTCCCATGTGTTGCCGCAGACCAAACCCGGAACTTGCTGATGCCGTCCGGCATGGCGGAGGGGGCAGACAATAATCCAGACATCGGTTCCAGCAGCGCCATCCTGGTGCGCCATCTGACCATCTGCAACAAGCGCGGCCTGCATGCACGTGCGGCGGCCAAGTTCGTTGCCCTCGCCGAACGCTTCGGCGCGGTGGTCGATGTGCTGAAAGATGGCCAATCGGTTTCCGCGCTGTCGATCATGGGCCTGATGATGCTCGGCGCTGGCATCGGCAGCCAGATCGACTTACGCGCCGAGGGCTGGGACGCCAAGGAAGCGATCGACGCCCTGGCAGCGCTCGTCGAAGCCGGCTTCCATGAACAGGACTGATCCCACCGCGGAGCAGAATCTGGTCGGCATCCCGGTGTCTCCCGGCATTGCCATCGGCCCGATGTTCGGCGCGCTGGAACCGCCGGCGGTGGTCGTCCGGGCCAAGATCCAGGCGGCCGACAGCGGCGCCGAAGTGTCCCGGCTGGATGCCGCGATCGTGCAGTCGCGCAAGCAACTGACCAAGCTGCGCAACCGGCTCGCCGTGCTACCGGAAGACAGCCAGGCCGAAATCGCCCCGCTGCTGGACGCCTATCTACAAATGATCGGCCCGTCCCGGCTGGTGCGCGCCACCCGCAAGCGCATCGCCGAGGCGCTGGTGAGCGCCGAAACCGCCGTGGTCGATGAAACCGAGGCGTTGGCCGCCACCATCCTGGCGCTGCAAGGCGATAACGCCGCCAATCGCCGCCATGCCGAGGAAGTGCGCGAGATCGGCCGCCGGCTGGTGCGCAACCTCACCCGCACCCCGTTCCGCAGCTTCGCCGGCCTGCCATCTGGCGCGGTGCTGCTGTGCGAAAGCCTGCGCCCGGCCGATGCCGCTTTGCTCGACCCGTCCAAGCTCGCCGGCGTCGCCACCGAGGAAGGCGGCGCGGACGGCCATACCGCGGTCATGCTGCGCGCGCTTGGCGTGCCTGCCGTGCTGGCGGTGGCCGGGCTGGCCCAGGCAATGCGGCCCGGCGAATTGGTGATCGTCGATGGCACCGCCGGCACCGTCGTGGTCAACCCGAAACCCGCCACTTTGGTTGCCGCCCGGCGCGCGGTGATCGCCTTTGCCCAGGAACGCCAGCGCCTCGGCCGGATGCGCCGGCTGGCCTCGGTCACCCAGGACGGGGTTGCCATCGAGTTGCAGGCCAACCTGGAAATTCCGGTCGAACTGCCGCTGATCGCCCAGTCCGGCGCCGCCGGCATCGGCCTGCTGCGCAGCGAATTCCTGTTCATGAACCGTGAAACCCTGCCGGACGAGGGCGCGCAATACGAAACCTATCGCACCGTGATCGAGGCGATGGGCGGCGATCCGGTGACCATCCGGGTGCTCGACTGGGGCGGCGAAAAGGAAATCGAGGCGCTGCAAAGCGAAGGCCTGGTGCCCGATATCGCCGACACCAACCCAGCGTTGGGCCTGCGCGGCATTCGCCTGTTGCTGCGCCAGCCGGAGTTGTTCGAAACCCAGCTCGCCGCCATCCTGCGCGCCGCCAATGCCGGCCCGACCCGTATCATGCTGCCGATGGTCACCAATATCGGCGAGTTACGCGCCGCGCGCGAGATTTATGATCGCGTGGTCCGCCGCCTGCGCCGCCGCGGCGAGCGTTTGCCGGAAAAATTGCCGCCGCTCGGGGTGATGATCGAAACCCCCGGTGCCGCTTTGTCCGCCGATGCGCTGGCCCAGGTGGCGGATTTCTTCGCCCTCGGCACCAATGATCTGACCATGTACACGCTCGCCGTCGATCGCGGCGAAACCGAGGTTGCCGAACTTTACGACCCGCTGCATCCGGCGGTGCTGCGGCTGATCCAGTTCACCGCCGAAGCCGCGTTGGGGGCCAAAATCCCGATTTCGGTGTGCGGCGAAATCGGCGGCAACCCGCATTTCACTGCGCTGCTGATCGGCCTCGGGCTGCGTTGCCTGAGCATGAACGCCGCTTCGGTGCCACGGGTGAAGCAGGCGGTGCGCGGCCTGAACGCGGCGGACTGCCGTGCCTTCGCCGGCGAAGTGATGGCCCAGACCGATCCCGCCGTAATCCGCCGCATGGTCATGCAGAAAGCATGACGGCGCCGAAACTGATCGCCGTCGGCCTCGGCATCACCGAACTGCCGTTCGCCACCGCCGCCGGCTACTGGCGCTGGGTCGACCTCTGCGAGCAGGGCGGCATCGATTCGCTCTGGCAGACCGACCGGCTGATTTCCCGTGAGCCGATCCTCGAATGCATGGCCAGCATGGCCGCTTTGTCGGGCCGCACGCGGCGGCTGAAATTCGGCGTCAACGTGGTGTCGCTGGCGATGCGCGAGCCGCTTTTGCTGGCCAAGCAATGCGCCACCATCGACATGCTGTCCGAGGGCCGCCTGCTGCCCGGCTTCGGCATCGGCAGCCCGCGCGGCCCGGAATGGGCGGCGATGCATCTTGATACCAGCACCCGCGGCCGGGTGACCGATGAGGCGCTGGAAATTCTGCACCTGCTCTGGACGCAGGAACGGGTGGACTACGTCGGCAAGCATTTCCAACTGACCAACGCCAGCATTTCGCCGCGCCCGGCGCAAGCGGAACTGCCAATGTGGATCGGCGGCGCCTCGGACGCCGCCATCCGCCGCACTGGCCGCTTTGGCACGGGATGGCAGGCCGGCGCCGAAACCCCGGCCCAACTCGCGCCCATTGTGGCTGGCATCCGCGCCGCCGCTGCTGGCTTCGGTCGCCGCATCGATGATGATCATTACGGCGCCGCCTTCGGCTTTCATTTCGGCCACCCCGACGACCCCGGCGTAGCGGCCGCCATGGCCGCCTTCGCCAAACGCACCGGCCAGAACGCGGCCGATTATTTCGCCATCGGCAACGCCGAAACCATCCTCGCCCGGATTGCCGAATACGTCGCCGCTGGTGCTTCGAAATTCATTCTACGCCCGATCCTGCGCGACGAAGCCGCCATGCTGGCCGCCACGCGCCAGTTGATCGAACAAATCCTGCCGGAAATTGCCCGCCGCTGGCCCAAGCCGCCGAAACCGGCGTAAGTGTCCGTCCGAGAAGTCTGCCGGGTCGGTCCGCCGGCAGACTTCTCGAACGGACACTAACTTCCGTTGCACGGAGGAACCAGACAATATCGTCATGGAACCCCTTTGAACGCGATGGCTGGCGCGCTGCCGTCCAGCGCATCGCCCGCGCCGGAGAAGATTTGCGATGGATCTGAGCCTGGTTGTCGAAAGCCTGGAACGCCTCGCCGACCGCGACATCGACCCGACCCAGGCGGTCTACGCCAGGCTGTTCGGGCAATATCCGGAAATGGAAGCACTGTTCATCCGCGACCATAAATACATCGTGCGCGGCCAGATGGTGCAGATGGTGATCGAAAACCTGCTCGACTACGCCACTGCCCGCACCTTTGGTCTGCCGATGATCCGGGCCGAGAAAGTCAACCACGCCAATCTCGGCGTGCCGCCCGAGGTTTTCAGCCGCTTCTTCGCCATCGTGCAGGCGGCCCTCGCCGCGCTGCTCGGACCGGACTGGACACCGGCCACGGAGCGGGCTTGGAACGACATGCTGGCCAGCCTGGAGCGGGAGATGGTATAGGCACCGCGCTTTCAGGTTTTATGGCACGCTGCATGGTCTCTCGTCGTCAATTTCTTGTGCTTGCCGCCGCCCCTGCGCTGGTCCCTGCGGTCGCGCTGGTCGCCAGCTTTTCCATCCTTGGAGACCTTGTCCGGCAGATTAGCGGTGGACGCATTCAGCCCCGCCTGCTGGTCGCCGCCGATCAGGATGCCCATGTTTTCCAGCCCAAACCGTCCGACCTGCGTGCCGTCGGCGCGGCCGATGTGCTGGTTACCAACGGGCTCGGCTTCGAGGGCTGGATGGACCGGCTGGCGCAAGCCGCTGGCTTCAAAGGGCGGCTTATCGTTGCCTCCGCCGGCGTTACCCCACGCCAGACGCCAGATGGGCAGACCGACCCGCACGCCTTCCAAAGCGTGCCGAACATCAAACGCTACGTCGCCAACCTACACGCCGGCCTGATCCACGCCGACCCGGCCGGCGCTGCAATCTACGCCGACGCCGCCAGCCGCTACAGTGCCCACCTGGACACGCTGGACGCCGCCATTCGCGCCGC
>JAYTQP010000319.1:0-4605 GCA_043746675.1 Rhodospirillales bacterium
GCGGTGGGCGTCGTCAAGGCGCAGCTGACCGCGATCACCGAAACCTCGGATTTCGTCGGGCGGGTGCAGGCGGTGGACCGTGTGGCCTTGACCGCACGCGTGACCGCTTTCCTCGATCGACGCCTTTTCACCGAGGGGGCGGACGTCAAGCAAGGCGATTTGCTCTACCGGTTGGAGCGCGCGCCGTTCGAAACCGCCGTGGCGCAACAGGAGGGGACGGTCGCCGATGTCAGCGCCCGCCTCGCCAATGCCAACATCCAGCTGGCGAGGGCACAGCAGTTGCTGGCGACTCCGGCCGGGCAAAGGTCGTCGGTGGACGACGCGCAAGCCAACCAGCGATCCTTGGCGGCGCAGCTGTCGGTGGCTCAAGCCCAGTTGCGGCAAGCGAAAATCAACCTGGGCTACACCGATATCGAAGCCCCCGTTGCCGGCAAGATAAGCCGAGGCAGCATCACCGTGGGCAACGTGGTCTCCCCCACCAGCGGGCCGTTGGCGACCATCGTCAGCCAGGATCCGATGTACGTGACGTTCCCGGTGGCGTCGCGCACCCTGACGGCATTGCAGAAGCGCTACGCCGACAAGGGCATCGCCGGCGCCGTCGCGGTGCATTTGAAGCTGCCGGATGGGTCGGCATACGGACCGACCGGCACGATCGACTACGTGGATCCCACCGTGTCGCCCACCACCGACACCATCCTGGTCCGCGCCCGCATCCCCAACCCGCCATTACGCCAGGCCGAACCCGGCAAGCCTGTGGACCGGCCACTGATCGACGGCGCCTTCGTCGGGGTGCGCGTGGAGGGCATTCAACCCGTCATGGCACTGGGCATCCCGCGCGCCGCCGTGCTGTCGGATCAGCAGGGCGACTATGTCTATGTCGTTGGGGAGGGGAATAAGGCCGAGCAGCGGCGCGTGAAGCTGGGCCAATCGACCCCGGCGATCGCGGTCATCGCCGATGGCCTGAAGGAAGGCGAGACCGTCATTTCCGAGGGTATCCAGAAAGTACGGCCGGGTGCGGTCGTCGTGCCATCCCCGGCTACCCCGCCGGCAGGGCACTGACCGCATGATCTCGTCCGTCTTCGTCGACCGGCCGCGGCTGGCGACCGTCATCGCGATTATCATGACGCTGGCAGGGGTGCTGGCGTGGTTTCGCATCCCGGTCTCGCAGTTCCCCGACATCGTGCCGCCGCAGGTGACGGTTAGCACCAGGTTCCCCGGGGCATCGGCGGCGGTGGTCGAATCGACTGTCGCGCAGCCGCTGGAAGCGCAGATCAATGGTGTGGATCAGATGATCTACATGAAGTCGAACAGCTCCAACGACGGCACCTATTCGCTCACCGTTACCTTCGGCATCGGCACCAACCCGGATATCAACACCGTCAACGTCAACAACCGGGTGCAGGCGGCGCTGGCGAAAATGCCGGCCGAAGTGCAGCGCCAGGGCATCGTGGTGGCCAAGCGCAGTTCGGCGATCCTGGAGTTCGTCGGCTTCACCTCCGAAGCCGGCAGGCAGTCGCCGTTGTTCCTGTCCAACTACGTCACCATCAACGTGATCGACCAGATCGCCCGGGTGCCGGGGGTGGGCGCGGTGCAGGTGTTCGGCGCGCTGGATTATTCCATGCGGATCTGGTTCAAGACCGAACGGCTGGTCGATCTCGGGCTGATGCCGTCCGACATCATTCAGGCCTTGCAGTCGCAGAACGTGCAAGGCGCGGTCGGCCGGCTGGGCGCCAAGCCGACCGACGACGCCAATCCGTTCCAGCTCAGCATGCAGACCAAGGGACGGCAGGCCACCCCGGAGGAATTTGGCGCGGTCGTGCTGCGCGCCAATCCGGATGGCTCGGTGTTGCGGGTGCGCGACGTCGCCCGGGTCGAACTCGGGGCTGCCAGCCAGGACACCGAAAGCCGCATCAACGGCCAGCCCGCGGTCAATCTGGCGATCAGCCTCGCCCCTGGCGCCAACGCTGTCGATACGTCCCAACGGGTGGAAGCGACGCTGAAATCGCTGGAGACGCGGTTTCCCGAGGGCGTGAAAACGCTTGTCTTCTACGACAGTTCGCAGTTCGTGTCCGACACCATCGGCGAAGTATTGAAAACCTTGGGCGAAGCCTTCGTGCTGGTGGTGCTGGTGGTATTCATCTTCCTCGGCAATCTGCGGGCGACGATCATCCCGGCGGTCGCGGTGCCGGTCAGTTTGATCGGCACCTTCGCGCTGCTGCTGGCCTTCGGATTTTCCGCCAACACGGTGTCCTTGCTCGCCTTGGTGCTGGCGGTCGGGGTGGTGGTGGATGACGCCATCGTGGTGGTGGAAAACGTCGAGCGGGTGATGGAAGAACACCCGGAATTATCGCCCAAGCAGGCCGCCAAAAAAGCGATGGAGCAGATCACCGGCCCGATCATCGCGATCTCGCTGGTGTTGCTGTCGGTGTTCGTGCCGATTGCCTTCGTGCCGGGCATTTCCGGCCAATTGTTCCGCCAGTTTGCGGTTACCATCAGCATCGCGATGTTGATTTCGGCGATTAACGCGCTGACCCTGTCGCCGGCCTTGTGTGGCGTGTTTCTGCGCCGTACCGACAAGAACCGCGGCATCATGGGTAGGGTGATGCGCGGCATCAACGGCGTACGCAATGGCTACGGCTATGCCGTCAGCCGCCTGTTGCGGGTCGCCGCGCTGGCGGTGGTGGTGATTATCGCCTCCGGCTTCGGCATTTTCAGCATGTCGAAACTTACCCCCACCGGCTTTCTGCCGGAAGAAGATCAGGGCGCGGTGTTCGTGGCGGTGCAACTGCCCGATGGCGCCTCGGTCGCCCGCACCCGCAACGTCGTCGCCCGGGTGGAGAAAATCGTCGGTGGCATGAAGCAGGTGCAGAATGTGCTCTCCATCGTCGGCTTTTCGCTGCTCGATGGCGGCGCGCAAAGCAACGCGGCCTTCATGGTGCTGCGGCTGAAGCCGTTCGACCAGCGGACCGCCGCGGCCGACAAGGCGCCGGCCGTTATCCGCAATATCTACGGCGCGGTGCAGCAGATCCGTTCGGCGATGATTTTTCCGTTCCCGCTGCCGGCGATCCAGGGGCTGTCCACCTCCGGCGGCTTCGAATACCAGTTGCAGAACCTCGAAGGCCGCGACCCCAACGACATGGCCGCCGCCCTGCAAAGCCTGCTCGGCGCCGCCAACGCCGACCGGCGGCTGTCCCGCGTGTTCGCCACCTTCACCCCGACTGTGCCGAGCATCTTCCTCGACATCGATCGCGACAAGGCGCAGGCGCTGGGCTTGAGCATCACCGATGTGTTCACTGCCTTGCAGGCCACATTGGGCGGCATTTATGTCAACGACTTCAATCTTTACGGTCGCACCTGGCAGGTCAACATCCAGGGTGAGGCGATGGACCGCACCGACCTTTCGGCGGTCTGGCGGATTTTCGTGCGCAGCAAAACCGGGGCGATGATCCCGCTGCGCTCGATCGCCGACGCCCGTATCGTGCTCGGGCCGCAAACCATCAGCCGCTTCAACAATTATCGCGCCATCACGGTTAGCGGTTCGCCCGGCGCCGGCCTGTCGTCGGGTGCAGCGCTCGCGGCGATGGGCGAGGTTTCCGCCAAGGCGCTGCCAGCTGGCTACAGCTTCGAATGGTCGGGCGGATCGTACCAGGAAATCCGCGCCGCCGGGCAGACCGGGCCGATCCTGGCGCTTGCGGTGCTGTTCGCCTATTTGTTCCTGGTGGCGCTGTACGAAAGCTGGATGATCCCGGTGCCGGTGCTGCTTTCGGTGGCGATCGGCGTGCTGGCGGCCTATGGCGGGCTGTGGCTGCGCGGCATGCCGATGGATCTGTACGGCCAGATCGGCCTGGTGGTGCTGATCGCGCTGGCGGCCAAGAACGGCATTCTGATCGTCGAATTCGCCAAAGAGCAGCGCGAAGCCGGCCTGAGCATCGTGGAGGCCGCGGTGCTCGGCGCCCGCATGCGGTTCCGCGCGGTGGTGATGACCTCGATCGCATTCGTGCTCGGGCTGGTGCCGCTGATCACCGCACAAGGTGCCGCCATGCTGTCGCGCCGGGCGGTGGGAACGCCGGTGTTCTTCGGCATGCTCGGCGCGACGCTGGTGGGGATTTTTCTGATTCCGATGTTGTACGTTACGTTTCAGACGATCAGGGAACGGGCCAAACGCGCGTTCGGGGGCGGGGCGCATTAAGGGTCTGTCCGTCCCGGGGGTAGTCGGGGGGCAGTCCGTCGGGCTTTGGCGCGGTTCCCCTGGATCGCCGCGCTTCGCTCGCGATGACGGCGAGGGACGGCGGGTGGGGTTATTTGTTTTGATATCGTAACGAAAGTGGCGTGCGAAAATGGCACCTTCAGGCGGGCGTTGAAAAACGGCGGAGCGGCTGCCATTGCGGTTGGGCGGGCGGGGGCGGTCGGCTAAAGCGACCGTCCGGGCGTCGCGCCTGGGCAGAATTGGGCCGGGTCGATTGGGTTGGCGCGGGGGGTGGCGGTTCAGCCAAGGGCGGGCCGGGCCGGATGCCGAGCATCTGGCAGAGCGGGCGCAGGATGCGGCCGGCGCTGGGGGCTGCGGCCAGCAGTTCGGCCATGCCGGGTTCGGCCAGCAGGGCCTGC
>JAYTQP010000320.1:0-4838 GCA_043746675.1 Rhodospirillales bacterium
CGCCATGATGCTGGGACATCATGGCAAGGACCCGACGCTCCCAGGCGCAAAAAGCACCGCCGGACCGACCCGGCAGACTTCTCGAACGGACACTCAGGCAGCCCAGGTGCGGCTGCATCGCCCAACCAGCATCGTTGCCGGACCAGCGCCCGGTTGCCTATAACAGCGCAACCGCGGAGTGACCGGATGCTTAACCCTGAGCGCGACCTGCGGCGTTTCTGCGATCGCTACGGGGTTGATTTCGCGGTCGCGCAATCGGCTTCTCACTACCAGATCGAAGCCGCGCCGGAGGATTGGAACGGCACGCTCGATGCGATCAGGCTGACCGGCGAAGGCGATTTCGGCGCGCAGGTCTGGGAGGTGCTCACCGCCGCCCGCGTTGCCCGCCGGCTCGGGGTGCGGAAACTCTGGTTCGACGCCGATGCCCTCGCCGCCCGCATCGTGCCGTGCGACGGCTTCGCCATCGGAAAAACCCCGGCGATCCTGACCGGCCCAACGCTGACCTGCTCGACGCTTACCGACCCTACGCAACTTGCCCCCGCCGATGGCAAATTCACCGTCAACGCCATCCGCACCCTGGTCGCCCCGCTGTTTCTGCCCGCCGTCGAGGCCGGCCCGCCCGACCAACTGGTTATGCTGATCCGCGCCGACGGGCTTTTCCCGCCGCTCGGCACCCCACCTGCTGGCCGCACGGTGATGCCGCCGGCCGCCTTTTATCTAAGCGCCGCCCGCTTCGCGTGCGACACGCTCGGGGTGTGCCGCATCCTGTTGCTGCACCAGGACCGCACCAACCCGACCGTTACAGCGGTCGAAACCGGTCTGACCCTGCGTAACATACCGTTCACCAGTGCGAGCGACGAAAATGCAGTCTGGGGCGCCGCGCACCTGGCACTGCCCCCTGGCCCGACCGCGGACGCGATCGCGCTGCTGGCGCCGCATGTGCGCAGCCTGATCGGTTTCCGCGCAATCGGATCGGCGCATCGGCTGACCGCCGGCCCGTTGGCGGTCGCGCTCCAGGCCCGCGGGGTCCGCGGCTTTATCGCCACCGATACGTCCGGCAGTTTCATCGCCGCGGATTGCTGGGACGGCAGCCTTCTCCAACGGGCTTCGCTGCTGGCGCTCGGCGAGCGCGACATCGACATCGCCGAAGCATCCACGCCGCCCCGCGCCGGCGAACATCCGCCGCGGCTCGATTTCGGCCAGGCGATCGCCACCTTGCAACGGCCGGACGGCCGGGCCGCGCTGGAAGCCCAGCTTGCCGCCGCCTACGCCGACGACCCCGAACTCCCCGCTTTGTCGCGTTGGCTCGACGCCGCGCTGAACCCGGACGCGGCCTTGCCGGATCAAGCCCACTGGTCGGCGATCGATCCGCTGATCCGCACCAACATCGCCCGCGTCCAGGCGCTGCGCGCCGGCGGCGGGCATCGGCGCAACCTGGACGTCGGCAGCGAGTTCGATTTCCTCGCCACCACCGACCGGCCGGACCAATGGTCGCTGCTGCTCTGGCTCAACCTGCTGGCGATGCGTCAGATCCAGCCCACCCGCAAGATCGCCGCGATGCTGATGGCGCGCGATGAGGGCGTAAATCTGCTGGAATGGATCGCCCACCACCAGGCCATCGGGGTGGAACGCATCTTCGTCTACACCAACGACAACGCGGACGGGTCGGACCCGCTGCTCGACGCGCTGGCCGCGCACGACATCATCAGCCTGATCCGCCACCGCAGCGCGCCCGGCCTGAACGTGCAGCGCAAAGCCCTGCAACACGCGTTGCTGTTCCTGCCCGAACTGCGCGACTTCGAATGGGTGCTGTTCGTCGATGCCGACGAGTTCACCGTTCCCGCCGCGCAGTACGATTACAACATCGCGCGCCTGATCGAAGCCGGCGAAATCGCCTACCCCGGCGGCGCGATCCTGCTGCCATGGCTGTGGCGCCTCTGGCCGCATCGCTTCGCTGCCGAACCCGGCCTGACGCTGACCCGGTTTCCGCACGGCCGCTACCACCCGCTGTACAAATCCGCCGTGCGGCTGCCCGCTGCGGTCAGTTTGCATGAAGTGCATTTCCCCTGCCTCGATGCCGGCGTCGCACGGCTCGACAGCAACTTCGACCCGGTCCCGGATGCGGCGCTGTGGAGCGATGCGCCGAAGGTCGCGACCGGCGGCACCATCCAGCATTTCTGGGCCAGATCCTTCACCGAATTCGTGGTCAAAAAACAACGCGGGGATACGCTCGCCATCCCGAGCGGCGAATTTCAGCGCGACTACGATCTGTTTTCCAAATGGAGCGAGCCGATGACCCTGGATAATCTTCGCCCCGTCGATGTCGAACTGATCGGCCGCGTGCGCGCCCACCTCGACCGCCTGCGCGCCATCCCCGCCATCGCCGCCGCCGCCGATGCGGTGGATGCCATCTTCGCCGACCGCGCCGCCGCCATCGCCGCCGACCCAGCCCTGCGCGCCATCTTCGCCGCCCTGCCAACATGAGCGACCCGATCGCCGCCATCGAGGCCGTCGGCCAACTGCCGGATGGCGAAATCGATATCGCCGAGGCCGCCCTGCAACTCGCCCGCATCGACCTGCCGGACGCCGACTGGAAGGCCGCCCGCGAACACCTCAGCGACATCGCCCGCCTTGCCGTCGCCGCCAGCCACTCCATCGCCGGCGACGATATCTCCGGCCAGGCGGAAATGCTGGGCAGCCTGATCGGCGGCCATTTCGGCTACCACGGCGACCCCGCCCGCTACGAAGAAGCCGACAACGCCAACCTGCTGCGCCTGATCGAACGCCGCCGCGGCCTGCCGGTCGCGCTCGGCATCCTCTGGCTGCACGCCATCGCCGCCACCGGCTGGCGTGGCCACGGGGTCAACTTCCCCGGCCATTTCCTCATCGCGCTGGCCCGCGATACCAAAAAAGGTGGCACCCGCCAGGTGGTGATCGATGTGTTCGCCGGCGGCCGGCCGCTCGGCATGCCCGAACTGCGCACCCTGGTCAAAGCCGCCAAAGGCGAAGCCGCCGATGTCCACCCCTCCTTGTTCAGGCCAATGTCGGCCCGCGAGGTTCTGCTGCGGCTGCAAAACAACATCACCGCCCGCCGGCGCGCCACCGCCGACCTGCCCGGCGCCCTCGGCTGCCTGGAAAACATGCTCCGCCTCGCCCCCAATGAAGCGAACCTCTGGCAGGAAGCCGCCCAACTGAACCAGAAACTCGACCAGTTCTCGGCCGCCCTGCGCTGCTACGAACGCCTGCTGACACTCAGCCCGGACGGCGACGCGGCCAGCCAAACCCGAACCATCATCCACCATTTGCGTTCCCGCTTGAACTGATCCATCTGTTGCGGAATGCGTGGTTGGTGAAGGAAGCGAGTAAGGCCAGGGCGCTGCCCTGGACCCGCAAGGGGACAGAGGTCCCCTTGACCCCATCACTTCAAGGGTTCGGGTTATCGAAGAAGGGGGCCTGCCGAGATGTTGCAACATCGGCGTAGGCCCCCTTCTTCGATAACCCGATGCTTTCTTAAGTCATAGGGTCAAGGGAGCTTCTGCTCCCTTGCGGGGTCCAGGGGCAGCGCCCCTGGCCTTGCTTGCCTTCCTCACCCACCACGGCACATCGCATCAGATGGGGTTTCGACATGGCACGGGCGTTGCGGGTAGCGGTTCAGATGGATCCGATGGACAGCGTTAACATTGATGGGGATTCGAGTTTTGCCCTGATGTTGACGGCGCAGGCGCGAGGGCATGCGTTGTGGCATTACGAGGTGCGGCACATGTCGTTAACCGAGGGGGCTGGGACTGCGGGGGCTGGGCGGTTGGTGGCGCGGGCGCGGCCGGTGGTGGTGCAGCGGGTGCGCGGCGATCATTACACGTTCGGGGCCGAGCAGACGGTCGATTTGAGTGGGATGGACGTGATTTTGATGCGTCAGGATCCGCCGTTCGACATGGCGTATATCACGGCGACGCACATGCTGGAGCATATTCACCGGGGCGACGGCAGCGGCACGTTGGTGGTGAACCATCCGGTTTCGGTGCGCAATGCGCCAGAGAAATTGCTGGTGACGCATTTTCCGGATTTGATGCCGCCGACTTTGGTGACCTGGGATACCGACGCGATCAAGGCGTTCCGGGCCAAGCATGGCGATATTATCGTGAAGCCGCTGTTCGGCAATGGCGGCGCCGGGGTGTTTCGGATCAAGCCGGACGATGAGAATCTGGCGTCGTTGCTGGAGATGCATTTTGCCCGGTCGCGCGAGCCGCTGATGATCCAGCGCTATGAGCCGGCGGTGCGGGCGGGCGACAAGCGGATTATCCTGGTCGATGGGGAGCCGCTGGGCGCGGTCAACCGGGTGCCGGCGGCGGGCGAGGCGCGCAGCAACATGCATGTTGGCGGCCGGCCGGAGAAATCCTTGCTGACGGCGCGGGAGCGGGAGATTTGCGCACGGATCGGGCCGGTGTTGCGCGCGCAGGGGCTGATTTTCGTCGGCATCGACGTGATCGGCGATTATCTGACCGAGATCAACGTGACCTCGCCGACCGGATTGCAAGAAATTCAGCGGTTCGATGGCACCGATTTGTCGGCGGCGATCTGGGATGTGATCGAGGGTAAGCTGGGAGCTAGGTAAAGAGCGAGAGTAGCGGATTGCTGCTGGCCGCGCTGCCGTTGGTCTGGTTGTAATAGGCGGCCAGGATAGTGCCCGACGTGCCGCCGCTGGTTGGGAACAGCGCGCCGAGCAGGTCGCTGCCGGAGATCGCGGTGCCTTGCAGGATGGCGAGCCCGGTGGCGGCGGGATCGGTTGTGCTGCCAGTGCTGCTGTTCAGCACCAGGTATTTGGTGACGAACTGATCGAC
>JAYTQP010000321.1:0-3406 GCA_043746675.1 Rhodospirillales bacterium
CCGGACCCGTTGGCCGGGTTTACCGATCTGCGGCTGACCATGGGCCTGTTGAAAGCCACCGACGCCGCCGTGCTGGCGCATGCCCGCGCACTAATGCACTGGCGCACCAAGCACCGCTTCTGCGGCATTTGCGGCAGCGTCTGCGAACCCAAAAGTGCTGGCCACGTGATGCACTGCACCGGCTGCAAGGTGGATCACTTTCCGCGCACCGACCCGGCCGTTATTATGCTGGTCCAGCACGGCGACCGCGCGCTGCTCGGCCACTCCGCCCGCTTCCCGACCTCGACGATGTATTCCACCCTCGCCGGCTTCGTCGAACCCGGCGAAACCCTGGAAGAAGCGGTAGCGCGCGAAGTGCTGGAAGAAAGCGGCGTCCAGGTCACCAACGTGCGCTATCATAGCAGCCAGCCCTGGCCATTCCCGGCCTCGATCATGCTGGGCTTCTATGCCGATGCGCTGACCGAAGCGATTACCATCGACCCCGAGGAACTGACCGACGCCCGCTGGTTCACCAAGGCGGAAATGCATGCGCCCCGCGACCACGGATTCCAACTACCGCGCGGCGACAGCGTCGCCAGCCGGCTCATCGAAGATTGGTTGAACGCCGAATGAAAGCGCTGCTGCTTCTACCCCTGCTCGGGCTTGCCGGCTGCGCGGCACTGAACGTCGATCGCGCCTTCCCCAACCCGGAATGCCGGAAGGTCATGTACGACGACCCCAAGGTAAAGCAGGCGATCGGGATCGACGCGTTCGCCAGGCAGCCGGTGATCGGCGGCGCCGACGATAACGATGTCGCGGTGATCAAACAGCGTTCCTACAACGCCTGCATGCGCAGCAAAGGCCTGCTTCATGGCGGCGGCGTACAACCGGTGCAAACGCAGTACTAAACCAGCGGCGTGGCCGGCGGCGTGAACGCGCCTTGCACATATTGATCGTCGATCGCCGCGGCGCCTACCATCTGCACCGGCAGCACCCCGCCCCAGATCGGCCAGCTCACATCCTCGGCATCGTCGCCCGGCGGGCCGGTGCGAACTTTGGCGGAAGCCTCGGTAATCGTCATCGCCAGCACCGACGTGCCCTTTAATTCCTGCGCCGTCACCGGGCGCAACCCATCCCAGCGACCCGGCGACAAACGCTCGGTAAACCCCTTGAGCGCCGCCAACTTCTCAGCATCTTCAGCCACCAGCCGCGGCACCCCGAATACCATCGCTGACCGATAATTGGCAGAATGATGAAACGCCGAACGCGCGAACACGAAGCCATCGAGCAACGTCGCGGTCAAACAAACCTCGTTGCCACCGGCATTGCTGCGCAACATCCGGCTCGCCGCGCTGCCGTGCCAGTAAACCACGTCACCATCGCGCCAATGGAAGGTCGGAATAACCACCGGCCGCCCGGCAATCATGTGCCCGACATGGCACAGCGGCGCCGCGTCCAAAATCGCGTGAATGCTGGCGGCATCATACGCCGCACGCTCATGCATGCGCCTGGCGCGGACGAAATCGGTGTTGGGGGCTTGGTTCATGGCGCAATCATTACGGTGAATTGGACTGCGCGTAAGGTCCGATTAACGCTAATTACGCTAGTCCAAAGCTAGGATAGGAAGCGGTTCTTTTTTGCAAAAAAGAACCAAAAAACTTTCTCACGATTCAAATTAGCAAAACGCCAGCTTCCCGCAGAAACTCAAATAAAGGGCGCAACGGCAGGCCGATGATGGCGCTGTGGTCGCC
Source organism: Rhodospirillales bacterium (assembly GCA_043746675.1). Lineage (GTDB taxonomy): Bacteria > Pseudomonadota > Alphaproteobacteria > Acetobacterales > Acetobacteraceae > CAITOL01. The sequence continues at coordinate 1,731 of JAYTQP010000321.1, forward strand.
CTCGATATGCTCGAAAAGCTGCTGGCCTGGCCCCTCCAGGCGATAGGCGCCAACCGTCGCGGTCAGATGGCCGGCTTCCGCCTGCAAATAAGCATCGAGAAATGCGTCCGAAAACTGACGCATCGTCAAAACAGGCGTGGCAACATGCCGCCACAAAACCGCATCGCCGCACTGGCAGACGACTGCGGTCACCAGCCGATGGCTTCTGCCGCGCAAATGTTGCAAACGCGATCTTGCCTCGGCGCGGTCGGCCGGCTTGTCGAACCACATCTCGCCACAAACCAGAATTTGATCGCAGCCAATTACCATCGCCGCCGGAAACCGCGCCGCGATCTTGCCCGCCTTTCCCGCTGCAAGACAAAGTGCCGCCGCATCCGCGCTCCAGCTCTCCGCCCGCGTCTGCCGCTTGACCGCCGCCTCGTCGATGTCGGCGGCGATCGCGGTAAAGCTGACTCCCGCAGCCGCGAGCAAGGCAGCGCGGTAACGGCTCTGGCTGGCCAGGATCAGCTTCGGGCCGACCTGCAAAGTCACGAACCAACCTTGCGCCTGGTGTGCCATGTTTCCATCAGCTGCAAAATAGTAGCCGAGGTTTCCTCGATCGATCGGCGGGTAACGTCGATCAGCGGCCAACCACGTTTGCTACACAGCCGCTTGGCCCAAAGCAATTCAGCCCGCACAGCTTCTGGATCGACATAGTCGGTGCTGTTGCCCCGGCTGGTTTCCGGGCTACCGGTGGCGATCATGCGCAGCCGGTTGCGGCGAATATCGATCAGCGCCTCGGCATCGATGGTCAGGCCGATCACCGGGCAATGCGGCGCCGCCAGCCCCGGCGGTTCCGGCGTGCCTGGTACCAGCGGAATATTGGCGGCCTTGATGCCGCGATTGGCGAGATAGAACGAGGTCGGCGTTTTCGAGCTGCGGGAAACCCCGACCAGCACAACATCGGCTTCGGCGATGCCCGATTGGGCTTGCCCATCATCGTGCGCCAGAATGTAATGCATCGCATCGATCCGCTTGAAATAGGCGGCATCGAGCACGTACTGCTTCCCCGGCCGCGCGCTAGCCTGCTGACCAAACTGAGCTTGCAGCATCGCCAGCACAGGATCGAGCACATGCACCAACGGCAAATGCAGCCGCTGGGCGGCCATGTCGAGTTCGGAGCGCATGCCCATTTCGACCAGCGTTGACAGGATTGGGCCGGGTTCGGCCTCTATCCCATCGATCACGCGATGCAGTTGAAAGCGCGTGCGAATCAGGCTCCAACGGTGCTGGACGATATGGGTCGCATCCTTGGCATCCTCGAACTGTGTCAGCGTGGCACGCAAAACCGTGTTCAAGGTTTCCCCTGTGGCGTCGGAAACCAGATGGAGATGCAGTGGTGCAAGATCGGTCATGCCGGCAGAATAGCGGGGATAAGTGGTAAGATCATCCCCAGCCCGATTTTCGACCTCTGGACAGAATGGGATAACCGCTTAGTTAGCCGTGCGGGGGATGAAAACAGATTTCGCTTGCTGACTGAGAGGATAAATCAAGATGTTGCCGTGCGATCAGGAGATTGCCACATAAAGCTGCTGTGGACGGAACTGGGGGGCATATCGGTACAGCGGGGTACCTTGCTATTCACAGCCCCATCTACTGCTACCTCCTATTCAAAGATTCTTTCTTCTTAAAAGTAT
>JAYTQP010000322.1:0-2172 GCA_043746675.1 Rhodospirillales bacterium
TGTATCTGGTTGGCGAGGTCGGGCGCGGCAAATCCATGCTGATGGATTTGTTCTTCGCCGCCGCCGATGTGCGGCGCAAGCAGCGCATCCATTTTCACCGCTTCATGCAGGATGCGCACGCCCGGATTTTTCGCTTCAAGCGTGACAACCCCGCCCTCGATGACCCCATTCCACCGCTCGCCGACGCCATCGCCGCCGAGGCTGCGCTGCTCTGCTTCGACGAATTTCAGGTTAACGACATCGCCGACGCGATGATCCTCGGCCGGTTGTTCGAGGCGCTGTTCGATCGCGCCGTGGTGGTGGTGGCAACCTCGAACATCGCGCCGGATAATTTGTTCAGGGGCCAACCCGGCCGCGATGCGTTTTTGCCTTTCATTGTGCTGATCAAGCAGAACCTGGACGTGCTGGCGATGGATGCGGGCCGGGATTTTCGCCGCGCCCGGCTGCGCGACATGCACACCTGGCAGGTGCCGGCCGACACGCGCGCTGACCGCGCGCTTGATCGTGCTTTCGCCGAATTGACCGGGGATGTTGCCGCAGGGCCGGAACAGCTGCTGGTGGCCGGCCGCACCCTTCTCGTGCCGCATGCGGCGCAAGGCGTGGCCCGCTTCGATTTTTCCGCTTTGTGCGCTACCGCGCTCGGGGCCGGCGATTATCTGGCGCTGGCGACCCATTATCATTGCCTGGTGCTGGACGGCATCCCCAAGCTTTCGCCGGACAATTTCGACGAGGCCCGCCGCTTTGTCGTGCTGATCGATGCGTTGTATGAGCACCGGGTGAAACTGGTTGCCTCCGCCGCGGCGGTGCCGGATGATCTCTACGTTCGCGGCGAAGGGGCGAAGGCGTTCGAGCGCACTGCGTCCCGACTTGAGGAAATGCAGAGCCAGGACTATCTGGCGCTGCCACATTTGACGTAACGGCAGCAATCGACTGGGCAATGAGCGATCGGGCAGCGAAGGAGCGATGCCGTGCGAAATTTCAATGAGCTGACCGAGCGGGAAGTCCTCGCGCTGGCGATCACCAATGAGGAGGAGGACGGGCGCATCTACCTCGACTTCGCTGAGGGGTTGCGTGCTGATTATCCAGGTTCGGCCAAGGTTTTTTCCGAGATGGCGGGCGAGGAGAGCGAGCATCGGCGCATGCTGTTCGAACTTTATCGGGTCAAATTCGGCGAACATATTCCGCTCGTGCGGCGGCAGGATGTGCGTGGCTTCGTGTCCCCCGCGCCGGCCTGGCAAATGCGCACGATGCGGCTTGATTCGGTGCGCAAGCAGGCCGCCACGATGGAGGTCGATGCCGCTTTGTTCTACCGCCAGGCCGCCAGCCGCAGCACTGACGCATCGATCCGCAAGCTGCTGGTCGATCTGGCCGAGGCCGAGGTGGCGCATGAACACACCGCCGAACGGCTGATGGCGGAAAACCTGCCGCAATCGGTGCGCCAGCAGGAAGACGAGGCATCCCGCCGTGCCTTTGTGCTGCGCTTCGTGCAGCCTGGATTGGCCGGGCTGATGGATGGGTCGGTTTCGACGCTGGCGCCAGTGTTTGCCGCCGCTTTCGCCACCGGTAATTCCTGGGATGCCTTTCTGGTCGGGCTCGCGGCATCGATCGGGGCCGGCATTTCGATGGGATTTGCCGAGGCGCTATCAGACAATGGCAGCCTGACCGGCCGTGGTACGCCGTGGCTCCGGGGTGCGATCTGTGGGCTGATGACCACGGTCGGCGGCATCGGCCATACGCTGCCGTTTCTGATCCATAATTTTTTGATCGCAACGATTCTGGCGATCATCGTCGTGGTTGCGGAACTGGCGGTGATCACCTGGATCCGCTGCAAATATATGGATACTTCGCCGCTTTCGGCTGCCATGCAGGTCGGCTTCGGCGGCGCCCTGGTGTTTGCTACCGGGATTTTGATCGGGGCATCTTAACCGGCGCTAGCGCGACGGACCGTAACCTGTTGCCGGCGCATCATTCGCGCCCTGCCCGCCCGGTGCCCCTTGGGTCGGACGGTGGATTGCCGGCGGGCGCGCCGAGCGGGCCGGTCGGGTTGTTCCGCCATGCCTCCAAAGCCCAGCAGATGGTGGGGAAAGCCAGACGGTCCCAGGGAATATCGTCCCAGTCGAACAAGGCGACTTCGAGGCTTTCGGCGCCGGCGGCGAAGTGCGCGGCGCCGGT
>JAYTQP010000323.1:0-2525 GCA_043746675.1 Rhodospirillales bacterium
TACGTTCGCGCGCCAGTTTGTGGCGGCCGGCGAAGTTGGTGCCGTGGTTTTCCATTTCCTCGCGGTTCCAGCCATTGCCGACGCCGAACAAAAACCGTCCGGCGCTGATCTGGTCGATCGAGGCGACCAGTTTCGCGGTCTGGATCGGGTCGCGCTGGGCGATCAGGCAAACGCCGGTGCCGATTTTCAGGGTGGTGGTGGCGGCGGCGACCGCAGTGAGGGCGACGAAGGGATCGAGCGTGTCGTAATAGGCTTTCGGCAGGTCGCCGCCGGAGGGAAAGCCGGTGTTGCGGGCGACCGGGATGTGGGAATGTTCCGGCGCCCAGCAGGATTCGAAGCCGCGGGCTTGAAGTTCGCGGCCGAGCCAGGCGGGAGCGACGGAATAGTCGGTGAAGAAAATCGCGGCGCCGATATGCATGTTTATCTCCGTTCGAAATCGGATCGTTCGTCGATCGGCAGGTTTTGCAGGAAGCGGCGCAAGCAATCCATCGCCATTTCGATGGCGCCGAGGCGGATCCATTCGCGGCCGCCGAGAATGCGGGCCTGGCGGGTGACCACGTTGCCGCCGTCGGCGATGCCGATGTCGATGCTGCCGCCGAGGTCCATTCTATCAGGCCCATCATCGACGGCGACGATCACCGCCAGCGCGGTGCTTGCCCCGCTGGCCGCTGCTGCTGCCAGCGCCACCGTGCCGGCCGCGCGGGTTTCGTCGGCTACCACCACACCGCGGCGGAATACGCCGGCGGCCGCCGGCAGATGCGCCATGCGGGAGACGATGCCGCCGCTGGTAAAGGTTTCCACCACTGCCAGGGTTTTGCCGGCGCGGTGCAATGCGTCCAGCAGCACCGATTCCAGGGTTTGATCGTCCTCGGCCATGATGAAATTGCCCAGCCGGCGACGCACTTCGGCCATCACCGGGGCAAGTTTCAGATCGACATCGTCGCGATCCCGCCCGCGCACCACCAGCTTGGTTTCGAGCTGCGGGTAATGTGCGCGAAAGCCGAGCTTGACGCTGCCATCGGGCACGAGGGCTTCGACGCCATCAAGGAGCTGATCGACGTGCGACTCGCCCAAGCCGTAGGAATGGAACCGCTTGAGGTGGATGATCCCCGGCGTGCCGGCGCGCGCCAGCAGGCGGGGGATGATCTGTTCTTCCAGCATCCGGCGCAGTTCGCGCGGCACCCCGGGGGTGAAGAAAAAGCGGGCGTTGCCGATATCGCAGGCAAAGCCGCACGCGGTGCCGATCGGGTTGTCCAGCACCTCCGCGCCTTCCGGCAGCATCGCCTGCTTGCGGTTGTTCGGCGGCATGGCGCGGCCACGGCGGGTGAAAAAACCCTCCATGGTGGCGAGCCATTCCGGGTTCAGAACCAACCCGACGCCGGCGGCCTCGGCGGCGATTTCCTGGCTCAGATCATCCACCGTCGGGCCGAGACCGCCATTGACGATGACGATATCGGCCCGCGTGCCGGCGAGTTTGAAGGCGTCCAGCAGAGTTTGGCGGTCGTCGCCGACGGTGGTGCCCCAGACCACGGCGAGGCCGACATCTTCCAGCTTCTGGCTGACATAGCTGAAGTTGGAATTGACGATCTTGCCGGTCAGCACTTCGTCGCCGGTGCAGAGAATTTCAATGCGCATTCGGGTTCCTGCTTCAGGCTGTCCCGCTTCAAGCTGCGGTATAGCCGCCGTCGACGATATGGGAGACGCCGGTCATGAAACTGGCCCTGTCCGACAGCATCCACACCACCGCCTCGGCGATTTCTTCCGGCACGCCGAGCCGCTTCATCGGCACTTTTTCCATCAGCGCGACGAACCGGGTTGCCATGGTCGGGTCGGTCATCGGGGTTTTGATGTAGCCGGGGTTGACGCAGTTCACCCGAATATTGTCGGTGGCATATTCGAGCGCGGCGGTTTTGGTGATGCCGACGACGCCGTGCTTGGCGGCGACGTAGTTGCTGGCGGTCGGCAGCCCGATCAGGCCGGCGACGGATGCGGTGTTGACGATCGCGCCGCCGCCTTGCGCCAGCATCGCCGGTATCTGGTATTTCATGCACAGCCAGACGCCCTTGACGTTGACGTTCATGATGGCGTCGAAGTCGGATTCCTTGCCGTCCGCCACCCTGGATTGTTCTATCTCGATGCCGGCATTATTGAACGCGTAATCCAGGCGCTCGTAGCGTGCTATCGTGCCGTTCACCAGGGCGCGCACCTGATCGTCGTGCGTGACATCGCATTGGAAAAATACTGCTTCGCCGCCGGCGGCTGTGATTGCGTCGACGGTGTTCTTTCCTCCGGTGGCGTCGATATCGGAGACGACCACTTTCAGCCCGTTTTGAGCGAAGGCTAACGCCGTGGCGCGACCGATGCCGTTTGCCGCGCCGGTAACGAGGGCGACTTTGCCGGAAAATATGGCGCTCATTGTTGTCTCCATTTTTGTATGTGAGTTGGTGAGAAAATACAAAATCTGTTGCAAATTCGAAAATATCAATTTAGCATGGATACATAAGAATTTGCCAATAATATGGCGG
>JAYTQP010000324.1:0-4565 GCA_043746675.1 Rhodospirillales bacterium
CAATTGCGGCGTGGCCACCGCGCCGGCGCACAAAATCACTTCCTTGCCGGCACGCGCGGTGATTTTCTGGCCGTCCTTTTCATACATCACGCCGACGCAACGCTTGCCTTCCAGAATCACCTTCCGGGTTGCCGCCTCAGTCACCACATGCAAATTCTGCCGCCCCATTGCCGGCCGTAGATACACCTGCGCGGTGCTTTGCCGGACCCCGTTCTTGATCGTCGTCTGGGTTTTGACGATGCCTTCCTGATCTTCGGTGTTGTAGTCCGGATTGCGCTTGAAGCCGGCGGCCTGCGCGGCGGCGAACCAGGCGTCGTATAATTTGTTCTGGTCGGGCACCTCGGTCACCGTCAGCGGCCCGCCGACGCCGCGGCCATTGGCGCTCCCGCCCTGGTAATTCTCCATCTTCTGGAAGGTCGGCACCACATCGTCCCAGCCCCAGCCGCGATTGCCCATCTGCGCCCAGGTGTCGAAATCCTGTTTCTGGCCGCGCACGTAAACCAGCCCATTGATCGCGCTCGATCCGCCCAAAACCTTACCGCGCGGCACCGGAATGGCGCGGTTCTTGGTGCCCGGTTCAGGTTCGGACCGATAGCGCCAGTTGGCGGCCGGGTTGTCCAGCAGCAGGCCGAAGCTGATCGGGAAGCGCGTATAGGGGTGGCTGGCCTTGCCGGCTTCCAGCAGCAGCACCTGCGTGCCGGCATCTTCGGTCAGCCGCGCCGCCAGCGCCGCCCCGGCCGAGCCGGCACCCACCACGATATAGTCGAACTGCGTCGCGCCGCTCATGCTGTCTCTCCCCACCATTGCTGTTCAAGCTAACGGCTTACGCGAACTCTGCAAGCGGGTTCAGGCGGCGGCGCCGGACGCCATCAGCGCATCGATTTCGCCGGCGCCATAGCCGATTTCGGCCAGCACCGCGCGGCTATGTTCGCCCAGCCCGGCGGCAAAATTCTGCACCCCGGTCTTCGAGTCCGACAGCCGATAGGGCGGGTTCATCACCATGAACATGCCGCCGGCGTCATGCACCTCCGCCAGCGCCTGGCGATGTTGCAGTTGCGGATCGGCCAGCGCCTCGGCCACCGTGCGATAGGTGGAACACGGCACGCCGGCCTTGTTCAGCGCGGCCTCCACCTCGACCGTCGGCAAATTGGTCGACCATTGCTCCAACTCCTCGATCAACGCGCCCCAGTTGCCGCGGCGTTCGGGGTAGGTGGCAAAGCGCGGATCGGTGATCCAATCGGGCCGGTTGGCGGCGGCGGCAAGGTTCTGAAAGGTGCGTTCACTGGCCACCGCCGGCATGATCCAGCCGTTTGCGGTGGCCACCGGCCCGAACATCGGCCGTCCCGGCGGCGGCATCGGAAACTGCGCCGCCTGCACCTCGCCCAATGGCAGCGCCAGCATCGATTCCAGCATCGACACATCCACCAGTTGCCCGCGCCCGGTGGTTTGCCGGGCATACAGCGCCGTCATCGTGGCACCATAGGCATAGGTGCCGGTCAGGATATCGGCAACATAGATGCCGCAATTGTCCGGTCGCGTGCGGCCTTCCTGGTAGTTCAGATGGGTCAGATCGAAGCCGGATGAGGCATGCACCGCCGGCGCGTAGGCGGCGAGTTGCGAAGACGGCCCGGTTTGCCCGAAGCCCGAGATCGCGGTGTAGATCAGCGCCGGATTTATCTTCCGCAGCACGTCGTAGTGCAACCCGAAGCGTTCCATCACGCCGGGGCGGAAATTTTCCACCAGCACATCGGTATCAGCCACCAGCCGCTTGACGATGGCCACCGATTCCGCCCGCTTGAGGTCCAGCACCAGGCTGCGCTTGCCCGCGTTCAACTGCCCGTAAGCGGTGCTGGCGCCGTTGCGATAGGGCGGTCGGTTGCGCATCAATTCGCCCTCGGCGGTTTCGATCTTGATCACCTCGGCACCGGCATCCGCCAGCAGCCGCGCGCAATACGGGCCGGCAATGGTGGTGGCGAGATCGAGCACGCGCAGCGTGGCGAGGGGGCGGGTCATTTTTGGCCTCGGGTTTCCTGGACACCTTTATTGGTGGGGCAGATTGCGGCTTGAGGCAAGGCCGGGGGTGGGCGCGGAATTATTGGCCGTGTTTCTGCCCCACCTCGCGCTGGTTCCTGAGTGCCAGCACGAAGACGCTGTCGATCCCTGAGACAAAACGGTAGAGTGCAATGTAGCCGCGCGCACCCCGACCGATGACCAGCTCGCATTTGCCGGATCTGGCTGGGCGGCCGATCAGCGGGCTGTGGCTCAGAATGTCGATCGCTTGGATGATATCGGCAATCCGCTCGGCCGCATCGACGACGTCAAAGCTGGCCATATGTGCGAAGAAGCGATCGAAGTCCTCCAGCACCTCCGGCGCCAGCACGACGCGGGCCATGCAATTGGTTAGCGGCTGGGCTTGGCGGGGTTTTCGCCGCGCGACCGGGATTCGAGCCAGGATTTCGCCTCGTCCCAGGGAACAGTCTTCCCGGTTGCCAAAAGGTTCGCCCAGCGCGTGTCGGCGGTCTGACGGAATGCGTCGTCCAACTCATCCCCCTCGACCGTTTGGGCGATGGCATCGAGCATGAAGGCATGCGCGGTCTTGCCGGTGCGCTCCGCCGCGGCCGCGATGCGCGCTTTCAGATCGTCCTCGATGCGAATCGTGGTGGTTGCCATTTTACCGAGCCCTTCGTGGCGAACCTTGTTTGTAGCTCTATTGTGCTACAATAACAACCGCCTCGGCCCACTACCCGCCAATATTGCGGAACCCACCCACCCCGCGTTCGATTTGGGTCACATGCCGAGGCGCGAACTGGCTGGCGTTGGCCAGGCCGCAGGAATGCGCGATGATATCGACATCATCGCGGACGCGCGCGGCATAGCGGGCGACGCGGGCGGCCTTGTCGGTCGGGTCCAGGCCGCGGATCAGTTTGGGATCGACCGCGGTCACCCCGGTCGGGCAGCGGCCGCTGCCGCATTTCATCGCCTGGATGCAGCCGAGCGAGAACATGAAGCCACGGGCGGAGGAAATGAAATCCGCCCCCATGCACAGCGCCCAGGCCACCTTGTCCGGCGTGATCAGCTTGCCGGACGCGATGATGCGGATGCGGTCCTGCAAGCCGTGCCGGGCGCGGGCATCGGCGACCAGCGGCAGCGCCTGGGTAATTGGCAGGCCGACGAAATCCGCCAGCGGCGCCGGCGCGGCGCCGGTGCCGCCCTCGCCGCCGTCGATCTGCACGTAATCCGGGCAGTGCGCCGGATTGTTGGCGCAATCGGCGAACCAGGTATCGAGAAAAGTTGCCTCTCCGGCGACAAACTTCACCCCGACCGGCTTGCCGGTAACGGTGCGCACCCGGTTCACGAAGGCGCCGAGTTCGTCGACATTGGCGATGTCGATATGGCGATTCGGGCTGATACTGTCCTGGCCTTCCGGGATGCCGCGAATGCCGGCGATTTCGGCGTTCACCTTGGCGCCGGGCAGGATGCCGCCTTTGCCGGGCTTGGCGCCCTGGGCGAGCTTGACCTCGAACATGCGCACGTTTTCATGCGCGGCAATCTCGCGCAGCCGGTCCTCGGACAAATTGCCGGCCGCGTCACGCACGCCGTATTTGGCGGTGCCGATCTGCATGATCACGTCGCAGCCGCCTTCGAGGTGGTATTTCGCCAGCCCGCCCTCGCCGGTCGCCATCCAGATCCCAGCCGTCGCCGCCCCGCGCGACAATGCGCTGACCGCGGCATGCGACAAGGCACCGTAGCTCATGCCGGATATATTGAAGTAGCTGCGCGCCAGATAGGGATGCCGGACCGCCCCCGGGCCGTCGGTAACCCCGATCGACTTGCCGGGATACGCGGTTTTCTCCTCATCCAGCACCGGAAAGGCGGCGTTGCGGAACACGAACGACGGCACGGTTTCCGAGCCGAACGAGACCAGGTTGGAAACCCCTTTGGCGGAGCGATACACCCAGGACCGTTCCAACCGGTTGAACGGCCGTTCCACCCAGTCCGGCAAATACTGGTACTGCCGCATGTATTCGCCGAAATTTTCGGAGAAATAGCGGAAATGCCCGACCACCGGGAAGTTACGCAGGATGGTGTGCTCGGTTTGCGTGGTGTCGCGCACGTAAACCACGGCGACCGCTGCGACGAGCAGCAGCAGCACGATGATGCCGACGATCATGGCGTTGTCCTCCCGCCCACAACCATAGCGGGCACCAGGGTCAGACTACCAATGTATTCGTTTGTTTCGCGTTAAAAATCAAACACCAACCCAGGGCCGGAACCTGCATTCCGGCCCCTTTCTGGCTTGCCAGCGTTTAGGCGCTTTTGGCCATGATCTCATCCGCGATATTACGCGGCACCGGATCGTAATGATGGAACTGCATGGTGAAGCTGGCGCGGCCCTTGGTCATGCTGCGCAGGTCAGAAATGTAGCCGAACATTTCCTTCAGCGGCACGTGGGCGCGGACCATGATGGTGGAGCCGGCGGTTTCCTGGTTCTGGATCTGGCCGCGGCGGCGGTTGAGATCGCCGACGCAGTCGCCGACATGGTCGTTCGGGGTGGTCACCTCGAC
>JAYTQP010000325.1:0-3323 GCA_043746675.1 Rhodospirillales bacterium
GCCTTGCAGGCGGCCGGCAGTTCGATTTATGGCGTATTGCGCCAGACCGCGCTGGCCGGATCGCGCGAAATCCTAACCATCGCCGCCCAGGAAGAATTCGTTTCCCCATCGCGCCGCTTCGCCGCCACGGCTTGCTAGTGGATAGAAGTTTTTGCTTCTTTTTTCAAAAAGAAGCGCTTCCTGCCCTTCTTGATTTACATGCTGCATTGCACAGCAAGTTTTTGCATTCCCGATCCGAAATGGCGCAATGTTGCGGTGCAGGCCGCGCGCCAATCAGGGCAGCGCGGCAGCGCGGGAGGCTCGATCATGACGGTTGCAGCGATCCTACGTCACAAGGGCAGCGCGGTGGCATCCGTGCGGCCGGAGCAGAGCGTCGCCGAGATTGCTGGCGAACTCACCCGACGCCGGATTGGCGCCGCCCCGGTGGTGGATTCGGCGGGGGTATTGGTGGGCATTCTCAGCGAGCGCGATATCGTTGGTGCGTTGGCGGCGCACGGGGCGGCGGCGCTGGACATGCAATGTTCGGCGCTGATGACCACCAGCCTGCGCACCGCGGTGATGGCGACCACGGTGGGCGAGGCGATGCGGATCATGACCGATGGCCGGTTCCGGCATTTGCCGGTGTTGGATCAGGGCCGGTTGGTCGGGATCGTGAGCATCGGCGACGTGGTGAAGGCACGCATCACCCAGCAGGAAACCGAAGTGGACAGCCTGAAGGCGTATGTCGCCGGGACCGCCTGAAGGCGCTATTTCTGCCAGACCGGCTTGCCGAGATCGATCTGGTCCGAGGTGGTTTCGGCGCCGGTGACGGCGCCGACGCCGGCGCCGATGACAGCTCCCAGCCCAACGCCGATCGGGCCGCCGATCAGGCCGATTACAGCGCCGGTTCCCGCGCCGGTGCCGGCGCCGGTGGAAACGCGATCGAAGTTCGAGCTGCCGCAGGCCGCGAGCAGCAGAAGGGTGGCGAACAGGAGTGTTTGGCGCATCGGGGCTTCCCTTGGGCAACGGGTGCGAATCACCCGACAAACGAAAGTATAGTCGAATCGTGGCAGCATCGTGGGTTTGATGCCGGATGGTGGGGGATGGCGGAGCGAGGCTTTATATTCGTATAGTGTGCGCAGACCGAAATACGGCTTCGATGTTTGCGAAGGGAGACAGGAAATGGCGCTACCGCCGCAGATCAAACCGCCCGGCTGGGTGGCCGAATTCCAGGCGTTCATCATGCGTGGCAACGTGGTGGATTTGGCGGTCGGTATCATTATCGGCGCCGCTTTCACCGCGATCGTCGGCAGTCTGGTGAAGGATTTGGTCAACCCGATTATCGGGCTCCTGATCGGCGGGATCGATTTCGCCAATATTTTCATCACCCTGAAGGGCGATGTGAAGCCGACCCTGGAAGCGGCCAAGGCGGCCGGGTCGGTGACATTGAATATCGGCGTGTTCCTCAACGCGGTGATCCAGTTCGTGATCGTGGCGTTCGCGGTGTTCTGGCTGGTGAAGCTGCTGAGCGCGATGCAGCGCGAAAAAGCTGCGGCCCCGGCGGCCCCGCCGGCGCCATCGGCGTCCGAACTGCTGCTCGGTGAAATCCGCGATCTGCTGAAGCAGCGCCAGTAGCCGGCCTTGGACGACGCGACGCCGGCTGATCAGGCATTTTTTCTCACCCGGGCGCGGCTGCTTTCGGGTGAAGTGGCCGCCAATATCCGGCGCGCGCAGCCGGATATTCATGTGCTGACGGACGCCGAGCGGGCGGCCTCGCTGGCGGCGATGCTGGCCGCCCGTCCGGTGGCCTGCCCGCAGGAGAGCGGCGATGTTTGGGTGTTCGCCTACGGTTCGCTGATCTGGAACCCGGCTATCCATGTCATCGAACGGGTGGCGGCGCACACGCCGGACTGGCGGCGGTCCTATTGTTTGCAGGTGAAGATGGGGCGCGGCACGCCGGACAATCCCGGGCTGATGCTGGGGCTGGCGCCCGGCGAGGGCTGCACCGGGGTGGCGCTGCGGGTCGCCGCCGATAGGGTGGCGCAGGAACTGGACATCCTATGGCGGCGGGAAATGGTGGCCGCCGGCTATATTCCGCGCTGGGTGCCGATTTTCGTGCCCGCTGGCGGCGCGCCGCTTGGGCATGCGATTGCGTTCACGATCAATCCGCAGGGGCCAAGCTACTGCGCCGAATTGCCGGAGCCGGAAATGGTGCAGCGGCTGGCGACGGCGCGCGGGCAGCTGGGGTCGTCGGCGGAATATCTGTTCAACACGCATAACGGCTTGGCGCAGATCGGGATTGTCGATCCGTTCATAGCCCGGCTGGCGATGCTGGTGAAGGCAGCGATGGCCGAAGATTAAGGCTGGGGCCGGCCGAAGCCGAGGAAGCCGGCTTGCGGCGCCGGCGTGCCGGGGTCGTTCACGATAACCCGGCGCTGCGGCGCGGCGGCGACCGCGACCGGGCGAGCGATCGGGGCCGGTTTCGGGGCCGCTTTGTTTGCGACCCTCGGGCGGGGCGGGGCGACATTGTTGGCCTGCACTGCGGATCGGCCGGCGGCGCCGCGCATGGAGAGCAGCAGGAAGGTGATGTCGTTGTGGCCAAGATCGATGGCCAGATCGACCGGGGTGAGGCCGAGAATGTTGCGGCTTTCGAGTTCGGCGCCTCGGCTGATGGCGTCGCGGGTGGCGGCCAGATCGCCGCGATTGATGGCGTCGAACAGCGCCTCGTTCGGCTTCATTTCCGAGGGCGGGCGGTCCAGCGGCGCGGCCTCCGCATTGTCGGTCCGGGCGCCCGGCAGCGCCCGGGGCGTGCTCGGCCGGACCAGCTTTTTCGGCGCCGAACCCAGCGCATCGTCGGGCGCCGCTTTTTGCGCGAGCGCCATCGCGAACGGCGCAGTGGCAAGGATCAAAACGGCGAGCGCGAGGCGGAAGCGATTGGTCATGCCGCTCTCATAGCCTAAACCCGGTTCAGCCACCAGAACCCCAGATTGAGGTAGGTGGCATAGGTCGTCCAGGCCAGATAAGGCAGCAGCAGCCAGCCGGCGATGCGGTCGAGGTGGACGAAACTGCGGATGGTCAGGGCGATCAGCACGAGCAACGGCAGGATGACCGCGAGGCCGAGCGCGGGGCTGTGCAGGCCGAAAAACGCCGGGGTCCAGGCGGCGTTGAACAGCAACTGCCACCCCCATCGCCGCAGCGCGCGCCGATTCGGCAGCGGTTGGCGCCAGACACGCCAGGCGGCGACGCCGATGGCGACGTACAGGGCCGTCCAGACCGGCGCGAACAGCCAGTTCGGCGGGCGGCCCGGCGGTGCCACCAGGCTCGGGTACCATTCGCGCACGGCG
>JAYTQP010000326.1:0-2955 GCA_043746675.1 Rhodospirillales bacterium
GTTCACGTCCAGCCCGTAGAAACGTTTGTTGGCGGCGGCGACGGCCTGGCGCAATTCCGGCACGCCGGTCATCGGCGGATACTGGTTGCGCCCGTCCGAAAGCGCATCTTTCGCCGCCTGCAACACGTCAGCCGGGCCATCGGTGTCCGGGAATCCCTGGCCGAGATTGATCGCGCCGTGCTTGTTGGCCAGCGCCGACATTACCGTGAAGATGGTGGTGCCGAGCCCGGCAAGCTGGGAATTGAGCGGCTTCAACGGTAACCCTGTCTTTGGTTGCGAAGGGGCACCCTACGGGGGCTGCCGGCGCGGTTCAACCCGCTGCAAACTGCCTGCTATTCAGGCAGCATTGCCCGCAAACCGGGCGGCGTTGCTGCCCACGACAGCGCTAACCCGCGAAAAGAGTGGGCGCAACGTCCATTGCCGGTTGGCACGCATCATGCAAATCTAATGCTTCGCACCCCCCGGCCCGTCAACGTGATCTGGGATGCGTGATCCGGCCATGCTCAGGGGATTTTTGGGATGAAGAAGATCGAGGCGGTTATCAAACCGTTCAAGCTGGACGAAGTGAAGGAAGCGCTGCACGAGATCGGCTTGCAGGGGCTGACAGTGACGGAGGCGAAGGGGTTCGGGCGCCAGAAGGGCCATACCGAACTTTATCGTGGCGCCGAATACGTGGTCGATTTTCTGCCGAAAGTGAAAATTGAAGTGGTCTGCGACGACGACATGGTGGAGCGCGCGATCGAGGCGATCGTGAACGCCGCGCGCACCGGCCGCATCGGCGACGGCAAGATCTTTGTGAGCGCGGTCGAGGAAGTGATCCGCATCCGTACTGGCGAACGCGGGTCGGACGCCGTCTGAGTTCGATAATTCCATCCGTGCGGGGATACCCATTGGGTTGGGCACTCGCTAAACGGGCACCGACGGAGCCGCATGATGCGGCTTCATTCCTGCTCTGCCGGACCATCCGGCCGGGCGACTGAACAAAAGGCGAGATAAAACCATGGCGAAGAAAGCCGCTGCGGCGGAGACAGGCAACAGCAGCGTCGGGAAAGTCCTGGCGATGATCAAGGAGCATGGGGTTGAGTTCGTCGATCTGCGCTTCACCGATCCGCGCGGCAAGTGGCAGCACACTGCGCAGCATATTTCGACCATCGACGAAGATGCGTTCCGCGATGGGATCATGTTCGACGGCTCCTCGATCGCTGGCTGGAAGGCGATCAATGAGAGCGATATGATCCTGATGATGGATCCGGAAACCGCGGTGATGGATCCGTTCGCGGCCAAGCCGAGCCTGATTATTTTCTGCGACATTTATGAACCGTCTACCGGCCAGACCTACTCGCGCGATCCGCGCAGCACCGCCAAGAAGGTCGAGGCCTATCTGAAATCGACCGGCATCGGCGACACATTATTCGTCGGCGCGGAAGCCGAGTTCTTCATTTTCGACAGCGTGCGCTTCGGCACCGGCGGCAATTTCGGATCGTACTCGATCGAAAGCATCGAAGGCCCTGGTTCCAACATGAAGGAATACCCGGAAGGCAACATGGGCCACCGCCCGGGCGTCAAAGGCGGCTATTTCCCGGTGCCGCCGGTCGATACCGAATCGGACCTGCGAGCGGAAATGCTGTCCACCATGGGCGAGATGGGGCTGCCGATCGAAAAGCATCACCATGAAGTGGCGCAATCTCAGCACGAGTTGGGCACCCGGTTCGGCAAGCTGGTGACGATGGCCGACCAGATGCAGATCTATAAATACTGCGTCCACAACGTCGCCCACAGCTATGGCAAGACAGCGACCTTCATGCCGAAGCCGATCTATGGCGACAACGGCACCGGCATGCACACGCATATGTCGATCTGGAAGGCCGGCAAGCCGCTGTTCGCGGGCAATGGTTACGCCGATCTTTCGGACATGTGCCTGTATTTCATCGGCGGCATCATCAAGCATGCCAAGTCGCTGAACGCCTTCACCAACCCGTCCACCAACAGCTATAAGCGGCTGATCCCAGGCTTCGAGGCGCCGGTGCTGCTGGCCTATTCGGCCCGCAACCGCTCGGCATCCTGCCGCATTCCCTACACCACCAACCCGAAGGCCAAGCGGGTCGAAGTGCGGTTCCCCGATCCGTCGGCGAACCCGTATCTGGCTTATTCGGCGATTGCGATGGCGGGTCTGGACGGGATCAAGAACAAGATCCATCCTGGCGACCCGATGGACAAGGACCTTTATGATCTTCCGCCGGAAGAACTAAAAGGCATCCCGACCGTTTGCGGCAGCCTGCGCGAAGCGCTTGGGGCGCTGGCGGCCGATCATGATTACCTGCTGGCCGGCGACGTGTTCGGCAAGGACCAGATCGAGAGCTACATCGAACTGAAATGGGGCGAAGTGTTCCGCTTTGAACATACCCCGCACCCGGTTGAGTTCGAGATGTACTACTCGGTTTGAGGATCGGGTTACATATTGCGCTGAAAGCCCCGCATTCCTCCGGGAATGCGGGGTTTTTGTTGTGCTGCGTTCGGTTGAAACCCCGAAAAATACCGCCCTGCGGGCGCGTCGTTGTGCGGCGAGGCTGTGGCTGTCCAGGGCAACATATCGGCCTTTGGTGCCGGCCGGCTGGATCGCCACGCGGCCCTCGCGAGGACGGCGAGGGGGCGATGGGTGGGGTTATTTGTTTTGATATCGTAACGAAATTGGCGTGCCGAGGTGAACACCGTCAGGCGGGCGTTGAAAAACGGCGGAAGGGTGGCTGCCACTGCGGTTGGGCGGGCGGCGGGCGATAGAAGCGTCCGTCTGGCCGTCTCGGTTGGGTCGATTTGGGTGGCGCGACGGTCGGCGGTTCGGCCAGCGGTGGCCCCGGGCGGATGCCGAGCATCTGGCAGAGCGGGCGCAGGATGCGGCCGGCGCTGGGGGCTGCGGCCAGCAGTTCGGCCATGCCGGGTTCGGCCAGCAGGGCCTGC
>JAYTQP010000327.1:0-5118 GCA_043746675.1 Rhodospirillales bacterium
TGCATCTGCTGCTGCCCAGCGATCATCGGTCGCGGGAAACTCAGGATGTGATCAGGCTGGGCGCGGGGATGCTGTCGGTGCTCGCATCGCTCGTGCTCGGGCTGCTGATCGCCACTGCAAAATCCTCTAACGACACCACCGACACCGCGATGCGCAGCTACGCCGCCGAGCTGATGCTGCTCGACGAAACCTTCCGCGACTACGGCCAGGATGCTGCCGCCCCGCGTGCGCTGCTACGCCGCTTCACCCAGCAATTGCTGCACGACTATTGGCCGGAAGACAGCGCGAGCGCCGCAGATCCGGTTCCCGCCGGCCGCCTGCTGGAAAAAATCCGCGAAACCACCCGCGCGCTCACCCCGGTCGATGCCGGGCAGACCTGGCTGCGCGATCAGGCGCTCAACATCAATATCGGCTTGTTGCGGCAACGCTGGCTGCTGATCGAACATGCCGGGCCGAGCGTACGCCCGGTGCTGCTGATCGTGCTGGTGGTCTGGATCGCCTTCATCTTCGCGACCTTCGGGCTGAATGCACCACGCAACGCAACCGTAGTGATATGCTTCGCTTTCTGCGCGCTGGCGATCGGTGGCGCGATTTTCCTGATCCTCGAAATGGACGATCCGCTGCGCGGGCTGATGAAGATCCCAAGCTGGCCGATCACCAATGCGCTGAGCTTGATGCCCGCGCCGCGATGATGCCCAAAAGGCGCTGGCGACTGGCGCGCGCGGTGCTGGGGCTCGGCGCCTTGTCTGCCAGCCCCGCGCCGGCGCGCACCACCTGGATGCCGCCGGTCCCCCCCGCCTGCGTCTCATCGCCGTTCGGTCCGCGCAGTGCCAACGGCCCGCGCGCCACGCGGTTTCATACCGGCATCGACCTTCCGGCCGCGGCCGGAACCGTCGTAAGGCAGCGCCGGAAATACCTGCGTCAGCCCGCCGGCAAAGCTGAGCGAAGCCTGCCGGCGGGTCAACCTCGAGATCGTCAAGCGTTCGGACGCCGGCAAGTTCGTCGTCCTGCCCAAGCGTTGGATTGTCGCGGGGACCATCGGCGGGCTGAACCGCTGCCGGCGTCTGCAAAGGATTGGGAGAGTCTCAACCGAAACGGACTGGCATTCCTCCGCTGGGCGTCAGTTCGTTTGATGGTGCGCAAGCTCTGTCAATACACACTTTGATCTGGGACAGACTCTAACCCGCATTTCTCACCGGAGCGCGCGATGATTGCGCCGGGATTGTTCGTCGCTGGCGCCCTGAGGAAGGCGGCCTGGACAGGATATCCAGGCAAGCGACGAAAGGTGCCCCCTTCGAACAAGGCAGATGCGGACAAGACCAAGCAAGCATGCGCGATCCCTGTGAGAAATGCGGGCTGGCGTGGATGAACCATCGAAGGATTACCCTCAGTTCGACAACGGGCTGAGGGGATTCCATCGAAGGTTGGGAGTTTTGTGGATGTGCGGCGCAGGCGCTACAAATTTAGGGGCGCGCAACAAAACCGCCGTGCTGCGGGACCCGCTGAATTTCAAGTGGGAAACGCGATTGTTTGCGGCTTCAGACGCCGCGAGTTCCCATGATCGCCGCGCGCAGGCGCCGCGAAATCTGGTCGATGATGGCGACGGTGACGAGGATCATCAGGATCAGGAAAGCGGCACGCTGCCATTCCAGCACGCGGATCTCTTCCGACAAATACAGCCCAATGCCGCCGGCGCCGACAATGCCGATGATGGTCGCCGAGCGGACGTTGGATTCGAAGAAATACAGTATCTGGCTGGCGAAGATCGGCAGGATCTGCGGCACGATGCCGAACCGCAGGCGCGCTAGAACGCCGCCGCCGCTGGCCGCGATCGCTTCCACCGGCCTGCGGTCGGCGGTTTCGATCGCCTCCGACATCAGTTTGCCGAAGGTGGCGAGGTCGGATGACATGATGGCGAGCGCACCGGCGAACGGCCCGAGGCCGACGACGTTGATCCAGATCAGCGCCCAGACCAAGGTATCGACGCTGCGGATACAGTCGAGCGTGCGCCGGGCCAGAAAATGCAGGACGCGATTGCCAACCACGTTGCCGGCGGCGAGGAAGCCGAGCGGGATGGCCAGCACTGCGGCGAGGCTGGTGCCGAGGAAGGCGATCGACAAGGTTTGCAGCAAGGCGCCGAAATAAAGCTGCGCCCGATCCCAGCTATCCGCGGATGGCGGCAGCATCAGCGCAATAATCCAACCCAACTGGCCAAACCCGCGCAAGATGCGCGCCGGATCGAACCCCAGGGTCAGCAGCCCGCCCAGATAAGACCCGACGATAAGCCCCAGGATCGCAACGATTTTCAGCCGCGCCGACCAGTCGGCCCGGAAGGCTTGCGGCGGGCCGGCGTTCGCCGCCAGCAGCACGCTGCGCACGATGGTCATCGCCGCCCGCTTTCGAGCGACAGCAGCCGATGGCGGACACGCTCGGAGGCAAGGTCGATCGCCACCACGCACAGCACCACCATGAGCAGGATCGCACTAATATCGGAATAAAAAAACTTGCGGATCGCGGTGATCAGTTCTTCGCCGATGCCGCCAGCGCCGACGAAGCCGAGTACGGTGGCGCCACGTACATTCACCTCGAAGCGCAGCAGCCCGTAGCTGGTGAAGTTGGACAGCACTTGCGGCAGCACGGCGAAACGGATGCGTTCAAGCCAGTTGCCGCCGGCCGCCGCGATGCCTTCGACCGGCTTCATGTCGATGTTTTCCACCACTTCGGAGAATAATTTTCCCAAAGCCCCGGTGGTGTGGATCGCAATCGCCAGCACACCGGGCAACGGCCCGAGCCCGAAGGCAACCACGAAGATCAGGGCAAAGACGATATCCGGCACCGTGCGGCAGAATTCCAGCAACCGGCGAACCAGCCAGCGCAGCGCGGGATTGCGCACCAGATTGGCGCTGCACAGAAAGCAGGCGAGAAAAGCGCCGACGAAGCCGGTGGCGGTGCCGACATAGGCCATCACGATGGTTTGGCCGAGCATGCGTGCCCAGCGCGACAGCCCCCAGTACCACTCGGCCGGATCGGTCCAGACGAAGGCGCCGGACTCAAGTTTCGAGATACGATAGAAATAACTGCTGAAATTGCCCAGTTTGTCCCAGAACACCGCTATATTCACCTCGGCGCCCTGGCAGGCGAGCGCGAAGGCGCAGGCCGCCAGCGCCAGCCCGAGCGTCACCTGCCGCCGCCGCGCGGATTGCGCGGTGGCGTAGCCCCGAAGCATCGGCGCCATCTGGGCGTCGGGCGGAATGGCAACCGTGCGGATCAAGCGTTTGCGCCTAGGCGGCCTTTTTGCGCAGCCCGTCAACGAAACGGATCAGCTTGATGGTGTCGTCATAGGCGGCGTTGTCGACCGTTTGCCAAGGCTGGTTCTTGCCGTCGGACAGCTTGTCGAAAGCGGCCTTGTCTTTTGTTGCGGCATCGAGATAGGCCTGCTTGATCTTGGCCTTCAGGTCGGTCGGCAGGGCGGTGAGGTAGGCGGTCGGTGAATTGATGATCAGGTCCGATTTCAGGATGATGCGGAAATCTTCCTTCTTCAACGTTTTGCCGGTGTTATCCTTGACCATGCCCTTGGACAGCATGCGAGTGAGGTTGCTGTCGTCGTCGGCGTTCCACCAGTTGGCGCACATATCCACCGTGCCCTGGGCGAGCGCGATCACCGCGTTTTCGTGGCTGCCGGTAATCTGCACGTTGGCGAAATACTTGTCCGCCGCCGGAATGCCGTTCTTGTTCAGCGCGAACAGCGGCATGTTGTAGCCGGAGGTGGAGTTGGGATCGACCAAGCCGAGGTTTTTGCCCTTGAGGTCGGCGAGCGTTTTGAAGGGGCTGCTGGCGCGCACGTAGAACACCGAATAATAGCCCTTGGTGCCATCGCTGTTCACGTCGATCACGAACGCGTCGGTGGCCACATTGGTCAGCCGGGCGCGCGAGAACGAGGCGGGGCCGTAATAGCCGATATGGACATTGCCGGCGCGTTGGCCCTCGATCACGGCCGCGTAGTCGTTGGCGATGCGCAAAGTTACCTTGACGCCGATTTGCTTCGACAGATAGGCCACGAACGGCGCGAAGCGGTCCGAAACGCCGGACGCGTTTTCCGCCGGCACCACCGCCAGTACGATCTCGGACGGGGTTTGTGCGTGGGCGCTGGTAACGCTGGTGGCGGTGCCGGCGGCAATGCCGGCAAGCAAGGTACGACGTTGGATCATGCTAGGTCTCCGTTGGGTTGAAGTAAAGTCAGGCAACCGCGCCGAGGGCGGCAGGCATCTCGGCGCTATCCATCACCTCGTGCGCCTCCATGCCGTAGAGAGCGTGGGTCACGTCGTGGGTGAGGCCGGCCGGCGCGCCGTCGAACACCAGCTTGCCAGCGGCCATGCCGAGCACGCGGTCGCAATACGTGCGCGCCAGATCGAGCGAATGCAGATTGACCAGCACGGTCAGGCCGAAATGACGGTTGATCCGTTGCAGCGCATCCATCACCACTTTGGCGTTGCGCGGGTCGAGGGACGCCACCGGCTCATCGGCCAGAATAATCTCCGGCTCCTGCACCAGCGCGCGGCAAATCGCTACCCGCTGTTGCTGCCCGCCGGAAAGATTATCGGCGCGCTGCGCGGCAAGCTGGGCGATATCCAACTGGTCCAGTGCCGCCATCGCGATCATGCGATCTTGTGGCGTCCAGAATTTCAGCAGCGCCCGCGATGTGCTGGTATGGGCCAGCCGGCCCATCAGAACGTTGGTCAGCACGTCCAGCCGGCCGACCAGGTTGAACTGCTGGAAAATCATCGCGCAGCGCCGATGCCAGTCGCGCAGCGCGGCGCCTTGCAGGGTGGAAACCCGCTGCCCATTCCAGCGGATTTCGCCGCCGGTCGGCTCCACCAGCCGATTGATCATGCGCAGCAACGTGGACTTGCCGGCACCGGAACGGCCGATCACACCAACGAACTGGCCTTTCTCAATCCCGACGGACACATTATCAACCGCCAGCTGCGTGCCGAAGCGCTTCGAAACTCCATCGATCTCCAACATCCCAACCGTCCTGCCCGCAAACTCTGACGGCGCCTTATGGCAAATCGATGCACGCGCGTGCTTGAAGCTTTTGTGACGGATTTCGTAATAAAA
>JAYTQP010000328.1:0-1602 GCA_043746675.1 Rhodospirillales bacterium
GCGAGGATTTCTGGGATGCCGTGCTGGCCACCAACCTGTCCGGTGCGATGCGATGCAGCCGGGCGGCGCTGAAAATCCTGCCGGACAAAACCGGGCGGATCGTCAACATCGCCTCCGTGCTCGGGCTGCGCGGGGTGCCGGATCAGATCGCCTACTGCGCCGCCAAGCATGGTGTGATCGGGCTGACCCGCGCGCTGGCGATGGCCGCCGCCCCGCGCGGCATTACGGTCAACGCGGTCTGCCCCGGCTGGGTGGACACCGACATGGCGCGGCAACGTTTTTCCGAGCTTGGCATCACCGCCGAGCAGGCCGCCGCCGGCGTGCCAACCGGCAAAATCGCCACCCCCTATGAGGTCGCCGAAATGGTGGCCTTTCTGGCCCGCGCCGGCGCCGGCTCGGTCACCGGGCAGGCGATGGTGGTCGATGGCGGCAGTCTCACCCATGCCTGAAGCGCGGGTAAAAGCGGGGCTGTGGGTGTCCATGGCGCTGCGCATGGGCCAGGCCGATGGGCGCTACGGCATGGTGATCCGCAAGGGCGACCCGGATGCCGGCGGCGTGCTGGTGGTGCTGCGCGGTCGCCTGGGCGTGTCCGTGCTGTCGCAAATGCGCACCCCGGACGGCGAGGCCGCCTGGATGCGCGCCACCGGACCCGGCGGCGTCGATCAGGACACCGCCGATGCCTACGTCGCGCGGCAGATCAAGTTCGATCCCGACCTATGGGTGCTGGAATTCGAAAGCCCGGACCTGCTGCCGCCATTCGAGGCGAAGATTCTTTAGGGCGGATGCAATCCGCCGTCTTTCGCCACGCCGAACGGTGCTCGCTGGCCATGGGACTGGATCGGTCGGCACCCACAGTACAAGGCTATTCCGGCACGAGTTGAGGGATCGCCAGAATTCCTGACGAAGATGGTTGGTCCGCGCCGACGTAACGCAAAGGCCTCGATGATCAGCTTGCCGCCGCGCCGCTGCCGCCCACTTCCCGAGCGCTCGTACAGCCCGGCGAATGGACTTCGATGGCACCGCCGCCGCTGCGGCGGATCGGGCTGACGCCCAATGATCCGGCATTGGCTCAAGTTCCCGCCACCCGACCCGCAGATTTGCCGGTTGCCGCGCCTGGCTCTTCCAAGATCGCGTCCGGCGTTGGCGCGATTTGGGCCGGTTGGGGAGTTGCCGGCGGCGGTCAGTCGTGCGGTTGGTGGATTGCGGGTTCTGTCCGACGGAATGAGACGATCCGAGGAAGTGCCGGCGACGTGGGGAAAGCGGAACACGCTCAAGCAACATTTTAACGATCATGGTGGCGATTTCGATGCGTCAAATGCAGATGCCTATGCTGAGCAAGCTGCGATATTTCGTGAACGAGCCGTTCAAGAAGGACTGCCAACGAAAGTTGAGGCGGACGGGACGAGCCGCATCTATGATCCCGCGAGCAATACCTTTGGTGCCTATAACTCGAATGGTACCGCCAAAAGATTCTTTAAGCCGACAAGCTCTAACTATTGGAATCGGCAACACGGCGAAATACAATAATTCAATACGTGGAGGAGACTTTAATAGTGGGATTTTTGTGTCCAGTATGCGGTTATCTAGATCTGAATGAAGCGC
>JAYTQP010000329.1:0-1700 GCA_043746675.1 Rhodospirillales bacterium
CGGTGCAATATATTAGCGAACGGCGGCAAAGGTAAGGCCAGGGGCGCTGCCCCTGGACCCCGCAAGGGGCCTTCGCCCCTTGACCCGTTACTTAAGCGAAGCATCGGGCCATCGAAGCAGGGGGCCAACGCAGAGGTTGCAACATCGATGTTGGCCCCCTGCTTCGATGGCCCGAACCCTTGCCTTAAAGTGATGGGGTCGAGGGGGCGACGGCCCCCTTGCGGGTCCAGGGCAGCGCCCTGGCCTTCCATTTCCCCAGTCTCGCTAATGTGTCGCCTCCGGGGTTGGCGGATGGCGGAGCAGGTCGAGGAAGCCTTCGCCGGGGGTTAGCACCAGGCGCGAGGTTCCGGCGGCGAAGGCTTCGCGGTAGGCTTGCAGGGTTCGCCAGACCTGGAAGAATTGTTTGTCGCGGTTGAAGGCATCGGCGTAGATGGCGATTGCCGCCGCTTCGCCGGTGCCGCGCAGACGGTCGGCTTCGGCGCGGGCTTGGGCCAGCAGGACGGTGCGTTCGCGTTCGGCGTCGGCTTTGATGCGGGCCGCCGATTCGGCGCCTTCGGCGCGGGCTTGGGCGGCGAGGCGCTGCCGTTCGGACTGCATGCGCGACAGGATGGCCTGGGTATTTTCTTCCGGCAGATCGGCGCGGCGGATGCGGACATCTTCGACCTGGACGCCGAAGCCCTTCATTTCCGCGTTGGCCTGGTCGCGGATCAGCCCCATGATATGGCCGCGGTTGGAGGACAGCACGTTCAGCAGTTGTTCGGTGCCCAGCACGCGCCGCATTGCGGAAGAGACGACGGAGTTCATGCGCGCCTGGATGCCGGCCTCGCTCGGCCCGACCGCCTGATAATAGCGCAGCGGATCGACGATGCGAAAGCGGGTGAAGCTATCCACGATCAGCCGGCGCTGGTCGTTGAGGATCACTTCCTCGGCCGGGATGGCGTAGTCCAGCAGGCGCCGGTCGAAGCTGATAACGGTTTGGATCAGTGGGAATTTCAAGTGTAGGCCGGGTTGGGTAATCACCCGCTTGGGTTCGCCGAACTGGGTGACCAGCACTTGTTCGGTCTGCCCCACGGTGAACAGAGCGGAACTTGCCAACACAACCACCACCAGCAGTCCGGCCAGGGCGACGAGGGGAACATTTCTCATTTTGTCGGCCCTCCACGCAGCGCCGCGGGCGTGGACCCGTCTCCGGTCAGCGGCAGGAACGGCACCACGCCGCGCAGTCGGTCATCGACGATGGTTGCCGGTGTTTTGGTAAGAATTTCCTGCATCGTCTCAATATATAGGCGCTCCATGGTGACATCCTTGGCGGCCTGATAGGCCTTCAGCACGGACAGAAAGCGCTGGGTTTGCCCGGTC
Source organism: Rhodospirillales bacterium (assembly GCA_043746675.1). Taxonomy (GTDB): domain Bacteria; phylum Pseudomonadota; class Alphaproteobacteria; order Acetobacterales; family Acetobacteraceae; genus CAITOL01. The sequence goes on from JAYTQP010000329.1 coordinate 1,360, forward strand.
GATTCGGCGGTGGAGACCTGGCGGGCGGCATCGGCCTCGGCAATTATCCGCGCCGCGTCGCCGCGGGCGCGCGGCACGATGTCGTTGTGGTAGGCCTGGGCTTCGTTGCGCATGCGGTCGGCGTCCGTGCTGGCACGCTGCAAATCGCGAAAACTGTCGATCACGGCGGCCGGTGGATCGACCTTCTGCATCTGCACCTGGGTGATTTCGACGCCGGAGCCGTACTGATCGAGGATGGCTTGCACCCCCTTGAGGACCGAGGCTTCGATTTCACCGCGCGCCCCGGTCAGCGCCGGCTGGATCGGGGTGCGGCCGATCACTTCGCGCATCACGCTCTCGGC
>JAYTQP010000330.1:0-4973 GCA_043746675.1 Rhodospirillales bacterium
CCGCGGGCGCCGATCTTGCGCACGACAGCGCCGTCTTTCGGCGAGGTCAGCGCCCATTCTTCGTCGGCTTCGACCGCGCGCATGAAGGCGTCCGGCACCAGCACCCCGTGATGCAGGTTCGGCGCCTTGCGGTTCGGGTCGCCGCCGGTCGGGCGCCGCAGCTCGATGAATTCCTCGATTTCGGGGTGGTGCAACGGCAGATATACCGCTGCCGAGCCGCGCCGCAGGCTGCCCTGGCTGATCGCGAGGGTCAGGCTGTCCATCACCCGGATGAACGGGATGACGCCGGAGGTTTTGCCGTTCATCCCGACTTTTTCGCCGATCGAGCGCAAATTTCCCCAGTAGGACCCAATGCCGCCGCCCTTGGAGGCCAGCCAGACATTCTCGTTCCACAGCCCGACGATGCCGTCGAGGCTGTCGGTGGCTTCGTTTAGGAAGCAGGAAATCGGCAGCCCGCGCGTGGTCCCGCCGTTGGACAGCACTGGGGTGGCCGGCATGAACCACATCTTGGACATGTAGTCGTAGATGCGCTGGGCGTGCGCGGCATCCTCGCCGTAATAACTGGAAACCCGCGCAAACAGGTCCTGATAACTCTCGCCGGGCAGCAGATAGCGGTCTTCCAGGGTCGCCCGACCGAAATCGGTGATCAGTCTGTCCCGGCTGCGGTCGACCCGCACCTCATGGTGACCTTGCATCTGCACGACATCAAGCACGGCGAACCCCCCCTCAACCCCTGAACCCCGGAAACGCTCCGGGGCACCCTCGTCTGGATCGCTATCCTGCCCAATGGTTTGCAGCCGTCAATGGATATTACACTAGATGTGGCATATCCATGCGCGTTGCACACAAGATGGGGTGTGGAGGGACCAAAAGCAACATAGCGAGACAGAACGAATATAGAACATAGGCGCTTCGGACGAGGCCGCCAAGGCGCGCGACGGAACCATCCCCGCTATCCCCGGTTTCCACAGGCTGCCTTGCGACGCGAATCACCCGCGAGTGATTCGCGTCGTGACATCAGGCCGCCAGATATTCCATCGCCGCCGCCACCCCGCCGGCTGCATGCGGCACACCGTTCACCCGCAGCGCCATTTCCACGCTCGCCAAGGTGCCCAGGATCATCGGCTCGTTGAGGTCGCCGAGATGGCCGATGCGGAAAACCCGTCCGCCCAATTTGCCCAGGCCGCCGCCGAGTGAGACGTTGAAGCGTTGCGAGCAGGTCCGGCGGATCGCCTCGGCATCGAAGCCTTCCGGCATCAGCACTGCGGTGACGGAATTCGATTCGCGCGCCGGGTTGGTGCAGAACAGGCTCGGCCCGTTATTGCCGGCCCAATGCTTCACGCAGCGCCGCACCGCTTCGCCCAAGCGGGCATGGCGGGCGAACACCTCCTCCAGCCCTTCCTCCTCGATCAGACGGATCGACTCGCGCAGGCCGAAGAACTGGTTGGTCGGCACCGTGCCAATGAAGCTGCGCTGGGTGCGCGCCGACATCGCCTTCCAACTGAAATAATGCTTCGGCAGGGTGGAGGTCGCCGACGCCTTCATCGCCTTGTCGGAAACCCCGGTGAACGCCATCCCGGTCGGCAGCATCAGCCCCTTCTGGCTGCCGCCGACGACCACATCGACCTTCCATTCATCCATCCGCAGATCGATGCAGCCCAACGACGAAATCGTATCCACCAGCAGCAAGGCCGGGTGGTTGGCGGCATCCATCGCCGCTCGGATATGGTCGATCGGCAGAAACATCCCGGTCGAGGTTTCGTTCTGCACCGCGCAAATCGCCTTGATGGCATGGGCGTTGTCGGCCACCAGCGCATCGCGCAACGCCGAGATTTCAATGCCATGCTGCCAGTCGCAGGGCAGTTTCTGCACCACCAGGCCGACATCGCGCATCATGCCGGACCAGCTTTCGGAAAACACCCCGGTTTCCGGCACCAGCACCGTATCGCCGGCCGAAAGCACGTTCACCACCGCCGCTTCCCAGGCCGCATGGCCGGACCCGGTGTACATGAACATGTGCTGGGTGGTTTTCATGATGCGCAGAATGCCGTCCCAACATTCATCGTACAGCTTCATGAATTCCGGCGTGTGGAAGTCCACCGCATGATGGCCGATGGCGTGCAGAATGCTTTCCGGGATATTGGTCGGCCCCGGATTGGCGAAAAACAGCCGGCCACGCGGCTTTTTCGGCGTCGGGGCGGTTGCGTCGGGCATCGGGCGTTTCCCTGTTGATTGGGCCGCAGGATTACTGCCGGAAGGGCAGGGCTGGCAACCGTTGCGCGGATTTGACGGCGCAAGACGGCGATGCGCAGTTTGCGCCCCAACATCCCAATCTGGAGACGCATCGATGCCAACCCCAACCGGCCTGCAACTGCATTCCCTGGTAAAATCCAGCGGCGAACTGGAACTGTCCCTGCACGACGTGCCGATGCCCACCCCCGCCGAGGATGAGGTGGTGATCCGCATCGAGGCCGCCCCAATCAACCCGTCCGACCTCGGCTTGCTGCTCGGCGCCGCCGACATGAGCACCGCTCGCGTCTCCGGCACCGCGACCCACCCGGTGGTCACCGCGAGCATTCCCCCCAGCCTGATGCGCGCCATGGCCGGCCGGCTCGATGCCTCCATGCCGGTCGGCAATGAAGGCGCTGGCGTGGTGGTGGCGGCTGGCACCTCCCCCGCCGCCCAGGCGCTCATGGGCAAAATGGTCTCCGTGCTGGGGCTGGAAATGTATGCCCAGTTCCGCTGCGTCAAAGTCGCGCAATGCCTTGTCCTGCCCACCGGCACCACGGCCGCCGAAGGTGCCTCCTGCTTCGTCAACCCGCTCACCGCGCTCGGCATGGTCGCCACCATGCGGCTGGAAGGCCACACTGCGCTGGTCCACACCGCCGCGGCGTCGAACCTCGGGCAGATGCTGAACAAAATCTGCCTTGAAGACGGTGTCGGCCTGGTCAACATCGTCCGCAGCGCCGAACAGGAAAGCCTCCTGCGCAGCCTCGGCGCCACGCACATATGCAACTCCACCACCCCAACCTTCATGGAAGACCTGATCAAAGCGCTGATCGCCACCGGCGCCACCCTGGCCTTCGACGCGATCGGCGGCGGCAAACTCGCCGGCCAGATCCTCACCGCCATGGAAGCCGCCGCCAACGCCACCGCCAAAGTCTACAGCCGCTACGGATCGACCACCTACAAACAAGTCTATATCTATGGCGGCCTCAACACCGCCCCGACCGAACTCGCCCGCAGCTTCGGCATGGCCTGGGGCCTCGGCGGCTTCCTGTTGATGCCGTTCCTGCAAAAGATTGGCCCCTCCGAGGTCGCTAAACTCCATGCGCGCGTCGTCAGCGGGCTGAAAACCACTTTCGCCAGCCACTACACCGCCGAACTCTCCCTCGCCGAAGCCCTGCAACTGAACAATATCGCCGTCTACAACAAACGCGCGACGGGTGAGAAATACCTCATTAATCCAAGCAAGTAAGCGCTTCTTTTTTGAAAAAAAGAAGCAAAAAACTTTCACAAGGAGCACGCTATGGCTGAGATTATTAGCATAGTCGATGTGAGGCATGTGCGTACCATCACCCTCAACCGACCGGATAAAAAGAACGCGCTCAGCGGTGAATTATCGTGGGGGATCATCGACGCCGTCGATGAGGCCACCCGAGACGATAACGTCCGCGTCGTCGCCATCACCGGCAGCGGCGACAGCTTCTGCGCCGGCCTCGATCTCGCCGCTGGCGTCCGCTACACGCCGCTTTCCGCCCAGGCGGCGCAGCTCGATGATGTCGGCTGGGTCGGCAACTTCCTGCTCGCCATCCGCAAGCGCTGCGACAAACCCGTTATCGCCGGCATCAACGGGGTGGCGGTCGGTGCCGGCCTCGGCCTCGCCATGGCCGCCGACGTGCGGATCATCGCCCGCAGCGCCCGGCTGATGGCCGGCTACACCCGCATCGGCGGCTCGCCGGATGCCGGCCTCACCATCACCCTGCCGCAGGCGATGGGCTACGAACAGGCCATGCGCTTCATGTTGGAAAATCGCACCGTGCTTGGCGATGAAGCGGTGGCGCTCGGCATGGCCGGCGAAGCCGTCGATGACGACAAGTTCGCTGCCCGCCTCGCCGCCTACTGCCAGCAGCTTTGCGAATGGTCGCCGATCACGCTCCGCCTGCTCAAGCGCGGCATGGTGCGCGCGATGGAGAGCACCGACATGGAACAGCAACTACGCTACGAGGTCGCCAACATCCGCACCGCCTTCGCCAGCGAAGACGCCAAGGAAGCGCGCAAAGCCTTCCTCGAAAAACGCAAGCCCGCCTTTGTCGGCCGCTGACCGAGATTAATCTGCTTCGGCCACTTCGGCGGTACGTTGCCAGGTGGTCGCCTGCATGCTCGGGCGGGCGTTCATGCGGGCGAGCCAAATGGTAAGGTTCGGCGTCGCCAGCGCGACCCATTCCGGGGTTTGCGCCAGGAAGTCCAACTGCGCGGCGAGCATCAGGTCGGCGAGCGAAACGTTCCCGGTGAAGTAATCCTGCGCCCCCAGCAGGCGGGAGAGTTCGCCGATGACACGGTGCGCCGCCGGCATGGCGGCGGCGATGACGGCTTCATCGGGCGCGGTGCCGAACAAGCGTGGGGCGACGATGCGTTGGAAGCCGATGACGTTGTTCACGCCTTGGAACAAATACCAGTCGTTGATATTCATCAACTGGTCCATCCGCGCCGCCGCGCGCGGGTCCGCCGGGGTTAGCGCCGGGCCAGGGACAACGCGGTCGATATAGCGCAGGATTGCCTGAGTTTCGTACAGGCTGAAATCGCCATGTTCGAGCGTCGGCACCCGGCCAAACGGGTGGCGCGCCAGATGCGGCGCGGCCCTGTTGCCGCCGGGCGGCAAGGCTCTGATTCGGAAGGCCGCGCCTTTTTCCGCCAGCGCCATGTAACAGGGGCGGGCGTAGGGGCTACCGGGGACGGCGTGAAAAACAAAC
>JAYTQP010000331.1:0-6541 GCA_043746675.1 Rhodospirillales bacterium
GGCGGGCAACAGCCGGGCGAGCAGGGCGGCGTGGCCATAATTGTCCGAGACGACGAAGGCAGCGTTTTGTCCGACTCGGGTCGATTCGATTCGCATGGCGAGTCGCGTCCACCCACCGAGTCGCAACAAAGTCGGGTCGGCGCGCATCGGCAGCGCGAGCGGGGCGAAGACGGCTTGCACCCAAACGATGGCGGTAAGCGCAAGCCCAACGCCGATCCCCGCACGATGCCAGCGCGGCGCCGCCATGGCAGCGGCCAGCGCGGCGGCGGGGTAGAGAACGGCAGGCCAGTTGGCCTGCACCCGGTCACCCAACGCATGTTGCACGAACACCAAGGCGGGTAGCCAGGACAGGATGGCCAGCAAGCTCCAGGCCGGATCGCGCGCCCAGCCCAACCGCGCCGCGCGCGCCATGCCGAGCGCGAAAATGACCGCCAGGATCGGCGTGGCAAGCCCGATCTGGCCGGCCAGCAGTTCGCCGAGAAATTGCGCCGCCCGCGCCGGCTGCCAATCCCCAGTGCGGCCGCCCTGCTTGGCGAAGCTGATCCAGTGATGCGCCGCGTTCCAGCCCAGCACCGGGGCGAACAGCAGCAGCGCCAGACCAGCGGCAAACCAGGGCTGCGGGCGGCGGAGCCAGGGGCGCAGCGCCGGCACCCAGAGCAGCCACAACAAAACCCCCACCGGCAGCAGGATGCCAGTATATTTGCTGCCCATCGCCGCCCCGCAGGCAATGCCGACCAACGCCCAGGCGGACCAGCTTCCAACCGCCAGCACGCGGCCAAGCGCATAAAGCGCCAGGGTCCAGCAGAAAATCAGCGGCGTGTCCGGCGTGATGGTCACCGTGCCGATGCCGAGCAGCAAAGTGGCGTTCAGCAGCAATGCGGCGATCAGGCCGTGCTGGCGGTTGCCGAACAGGTCGCCGGCCGCCCGCACCAGCAGCCAGGCGCCGGCCAACCCGGACAGCGGGCCGAGCAGGCGGACGCCGAGCGCGCCATCCCCCAGCAATTCGGTGCCAGCGCGAATCCACAGCGCCACCATGGGGGGATGGTCGAGATAGCCGGGTGCGAGCGCGCGCGACCAGACCCAGTAATAGGCTTCATCCGGCGACAGCGGGGCAACGGCGGCGACCAGCAGGCGCAGGCCGGTCAGCGCAAAAAGCGTTGGCCAGGCCCAGCGCAGGCGGATCAGAGCGGCACCCCGGCGAGGCTGCGGCTGGTGCGGATGGTCTGCAAGGTTTGCACCCGGCTGACATTCGCAGCGCCGGTCAGGCGGGTGGTGAGCTGGTTTTCGTGCGCGGTGTCGCGGGCGACCAGTTTCAGCAGAAAATCGCTGCCGCCACGGATCATGTGGCACTCCCGCACCTCCGGCCATCCGGCGACCAGGCGTTCGAAGCCGGCCAGCACGACCTCCTTCTGGCTCTCCAGGCCGACGACGGCGAAGAAGATGATTTCCCAGCCGAGCTTCTGCGGGTCCGAATCGGCGTGGTAGCCACGGATGATGCCGGCTTCTTCCAGCCGGCGCACCCGGCGCAGGCAGGGCGGTGCGGAAATGCCGGCGCGCCGCGCCAGTTCAACGTTGGTCATCCGCCCATCGGCCTGCAATTCGGCCAGAATGCGGCGGTCGATGGCATCGAGGTCGACGGCCCCGTGGGGCGCTTCCGGCCCGACATTTTTCATGGGTGGATATTCATCGTTGGGGGCTTTCCGTTCGCGGGCCGCAGGGCTAGACGAAATATTATTGCACGCAGCCGCCGCCGCAAAGCCCGATCTTGCAAAAGCTCGGGGTAGCATTGTTTATCGCCGCAACCCTGGATTAGCGCCCGATGCCCCAGACCCATCGCCTGAAACTGCTGATCATCGGCGCCGGCCCGGCCGGCTATACCGCCGCCATCTATGCCGCCCGCGCCAGCCTGGAACCGGTTTTGCTGGCCGGGTTGCAGCCCGGCGGGCAGCTTACCATCACCACCGATGTGGAGAATTATCCCGGCTTCGCGGCGGCGATCCAGGGGCCGTGGCTGATGGAACAGATGCAGGCGCAGGCCGAACATGTCGGCACCAGGATCGTCTACGACATCGTGACCGCGGTGGATTTTAGCGCCCGGCCGTTTCGTGCCGAAACCGATGGTGGCGATGCCTATCTGGCCGACAGCGTGATCATCGCCACCGGCGCGCAGGCGCGCTGGCTCGGGCTCGAATCGGAAAAGCGCCTCGGCGGGTTCGGCGTTTCGGCCTGCGCGACCTGCGACGGGTTCTTTTTTCGCGGCAAAAAAGTGGTGGTGGTCGGCGGCGGCAATACCGCCGTCGAGGAAGCGCTGTACCTGACCCATCACGCCGCCGAAGTGGTGGTGGTGCATCGGCGCGACAGCTTCCGGGCAGAGAAAATCTTGCAAACACGGCTGTTCGCCAACCCGAAAATCTCGGTGATCTGGAACCATGCGGTCGATGAAATCCTCAGCAGCGGCACCCCGGTGACGGTGAGCGGCATTCGCCTGCGCGATGTAAAATCCGGCGCGTTGCAGGCGTTCCCGGTCGATGGCGTGTTCATCGCCATCGGCCATTCGCCCACCACGGCGCCGTTTCGCGGCCAGATCGCGCTGGATGGCGATGGCTACATCGTCACCGAACCCGGAACGACCCGAACATCGGTACCAGGCGTGTTCGCCGCCGGAGACGTACAGGACAAGGTCTGGCGCCAGGCGGTAACGGCGGCCGGAACCGGCTGCATGGCGGCGCTCGAAGTGGAAAAGTGGCTCGCGGAATAGCACAGCGACTCGGAAGTGCGTGCTAGCAGGTTCAACTTAATATACGGTTGCGCATCGGGATGCGTGCCGGTTGGTGAAATTTGTGCGATCGCGCCATCAACGCGCCGTAGCAAGGGGAAGGCTTAGAAATGGACTGGGACAAGCTGCGGGTCTTCCACGCTGTTGCCGAGGCAGGCAGCTTTACCCATGCGGGTGACACGCTGAACCTCAGCCAATCTGCCGTCTCGCGCCAGATTTCCGCGCTCGAAGAAGCGTTGCAGGTGCCGCTGTTTCACCGCCACGCCCGCGGCCTGATCCTGACCGAACAGGGCGAAAGCCTGAACCGCACGGTGCGCGAGGTGTTTGCCAAACTGGCAATGACCGAGGCGCTGCTGACCGAAAGCAAGGAAAAGCCCGCTGGACGGCTGAAAGTGACCACGACAGTCGGGTTCGGGTCGTCCTGGCTGGCACCACGGCTGTCACAGTTTCTTGGGCAATATGCCGACATCACGATGGAACTGTTGCTGGACGATACCGACCTCGACCTCGCCATGCGCCAAGCCGATGTGGCCGTGCGCATGCATACGCCGAAGCAACCCGATCTGGTGCAACGCCATCTGACCTCGATCGAATGGCATGTCTGCGCGTCGCCGGAGTATCTGAAAAAATACGGCACCCCGAAAACCGCCGAAGAGCTCGATGCGCATCGGCTGATCCTGTTCGGTGACCATCACCCGCCGGTGGCCGACATCAACTGGCTGGCCGAAGCCGGTCGCCGCCCCGGCAGCCCGCGCAAAGCCCTGCTGGAAGTGAACTCGCTGCGCGGCATGCTGGTTGCCGCCAAGGCCGGCCTCGGCATCGCCGCCGTGCCGGACTACATGCACGCCGAAACCGATGGCCTGGTGCAGGTGCTGGAAGACCTCAAGGCGCCAAAGGTGGATGTTTATTTCGTCTACCCCGAGGAACTGCGCAATTCCAAGCGCGTGGCTGTGTTCCGCGACTTCCTGCTGGCCCAACTCGCGGCGCGGTGAGTGGGATAGCAGGTAAGGTAAGTAAAACCAGGGCGCTGCCCCGCCTTACTTCCTACCCGCCGCCTTACGTCCCGCGGCCACGCGTTTCGGCTTGCTCGGCGTCTTCGGAGCAGCAGCGCGCAAATCGGCGATCGTGGCGCGGGTGGTGATCTGGTCTGGGTTCATCCGTAGTTCGAGCAATGCCGGCTTGCCGCTGGCCACCGCGCGGCGGAAGGCGGGGGCGAAGTCGGCGGTGGTTTCCACCACTTCGCCGTGGCCGCCGAAGGCTTCGATGAACTTGGCGAAGTCAGGGTTGGTGAGGGCGGTGCCGGACACGCGGCCGGGGTAGCGGCCTTCCTGATACATGCGGATGGTGCCGAACATCTGGTTGTTGAACACCAGGATGATGGGGGCGACACCGTGATGGAAGGCGGTGGCGATTTCCTGCCCGGTCATCAGAAACCCGCCATCGCCGACCATGGCGATCACCTGACGATCGGGGAAACTGATCTTGGCACCGACGGCTGCCGGCACGGCGTAGCCCATGGCGCCGTTGGTCGGGCCGATGAAGCGCTGGGTATCGGCAAAATTGATAAAGCGCGGCGCCCAGGTGGCGAAGTTGCCGGCGTCGCAGGTGAGGATGGCGTCCGGTTCCAGCAGGTTTTCCAGCTCGCGCATGGCCTGGGCGAGGTTGAGGCTGCCGGCGTAGTGCGGCACCACCCTGCCCTGCTGCCGCAATGCGCGCAGTTCCTGGGTCCAGCCGCTCCAGGGTTGCGCGTTGGCGCCTTTTCGGGCCGGCTTGTATTTCACGATGGCGGCGGCGAAGGCGTTCAGTTCGCTGACGATGCCGAGCGCGGGGCGGAACACCCGGCCGATTTCGGCCGCATCGGGATAAACATGCACGATCGGGGTTTTGCCCCCGAACAGGCTGTAGCCCTGGCTCACCGGTTCGCCGAGGCGGGTGCCAATGGCCAAAATCAAATCGGCCTCGCGCACTTTGGCGACCAGCGCGGGGTCGCTGCCGACACCGATGTCGCCGACGAAATTATCCGCCGTGCCATCGTAGAGCGCCTGCCGGCGGAAACCGACGGCAACCGGGATGTCGTGCGCCTTCGCCCAGGTTGCGATGGCGGCGCGGCCGGGTTGGGTCCAGCGCGAGCCGCCGAGGATCGCCAGGGGTTTTTGCGACCTGGCCAGCATGGCTTGCAGTTTGGCGATCGCAGCCGGATCGGGGAAGGCGGCGGCAACCTCGGCACGGCCGATATCCGGCACGGTGACCAGGCGCTTCTGCATTTCCTCCGAAAGCGCGATCACCACCGGGCCGGGCCGACCGGAGGTGGCGACATCGACGGCGTGGGCGACCAGTTCGGGGATGCGCTCGGCCTCGTCGATCTGAGTGACCCATTTCGCCAGCGGGCCGAACATGCGGCGGTAATCGACTTCCTGGAAGCTTTCGCGGTCGGTCTCGGCAAACGGGATCTGGCCGACGAACAGCAGCAGCGGGGTCGAATCCTGAAATGCGATATGCACCCCGATGGCGCCGTGGCAGGCGCCGGGGCCACGGGTGACGAAGGCGGCGGCCGGTCGGCCGGTCAGCTTGCCATAGGCCTCGGCCATGTTCACCGCGCCGGCCTCGAACCGGCAGGTGACCAGCTTGAGATGCTTGGCGTCGGCATACAGCCCATCGAGCACGTCGAGATAGCTCTCGCCCGGCACCGCGAAAACATGGTCGATCCCCTGGGCGACAAGCGCATCGGCGAGCAGGCGACCACCGGTACGGGGCGGGACTGGGGAAGATGCTTTGGCCATGGGCGGGCGACTCCGACAAATAAAGATAAGCTTAGGGCCTGCGGCTGGAAATCGGAAAGCAGGCATCGCTTTGCCACTATCGACGGACGGTGGCATGCTGGTGGTGTAGTTGGGGAGTTTCGCGATGCGTCCGATCTTCGTGTTCATCAAGTGCGAGATGGGCCAAGCCTATCGGGTCGCGCAGGATGCGGCGGATAGTATCGAGGAACTCTCGGAACTGCATTCCACCTCGGGCCAGTACGATCTTCTCGGCAAGTTCTACCTCAACCCCGAGCAGGATACCGGGCTGTTCGTGACCGAACGGGTGCAGGTGCTGGCAGGAGTGAAGGACACGCTCACCCTGATCACTTTCAACGCCTTCGTCGGCGGCCGCGGCTAGCCTGCATTTCTCACAGGCGCGCGCGATGATTGCGCCGGGATTGTTCGTCGCTGGCGCCGTGAGGAACGCGGCTCGGACACGATCTCCAGGCAAGCGGCGAAAGGTGCCCCCTTCGAACAAGGTTGATGCGGACAAGACCAAACAAGCATGCGCGATCCCGGTGAGAAGGGCGGGCTAGCGCCGCTCGGCGCCGGCAAGCTCAGCCGGGCACGCCTCGCGGTGCGGGGGCGGCACTAGTTCTCGTGATTTAACCCGCGAGATTTTCACGTTACCGCATCGCCATGGCGCGCATACGGCTGATTTTTCACGACTTTGCTATCCCGCGCAAAAAAATATCGACCTTTGATCGCATGCAAATTGCGACAAAACCGCGTTGCCCGGCTGTGAATGACTTTAGCCCCAAAACTTGACAACAAGCCTCAACGAAAATTCGCAACTTATTCAAATTATTGTAATATTAGGTTATAAAAAGAAAAATATACATTTCTTTACATAATATGAAATTGACGCTTTTATAATATAAAGTCACCGATTATGTCGCAGATATACGTCGTTATTTTTTTATATAAGGGCTTAAGACGTTCTTTTTCAAAGAATCGAAGCTTT
>JAYTQP010000332.1:0-1950 GCA_043746675.1 Rhodospirillales bacterium
TCTGGATGCGGGTGCAGGCTTCGACCAGGCTGGCGTCATCCAGCGCGTAGCTGATGCGGAAATGGCCGGGATAGAGGAACGCCGAGCCATGCACCGCGGCCACGCCTTCTTCTTCCAGCAAGGTCAGCACGAAATCCTCATCGGTTTCGATCTTCTTGCCGGACGCGGTGGTTTTGCCGATGCAGCCATGGACGGACGGAAACACGTAGAACGCGCCTTCCGGCTTGTGGCAGATGATGCCGGGCGCCTGGTTCAGCATTTCCACCACCAGATTGCGTCGGCGCTGGAAAGCCTCGACCATTTCACTGATGAATTCCTGCGGTCCGGTCAGCGCCGCCGCCGCCGCCGCCTGCGAAATCGAGGAGGTGTTGGACGTGCTCTGGCTTTGCAATTTGTCCAGCGCCTTGATCAGATGCAGCGGGCCGCCGGCGAAGCCGATCCGCCAGCCGGTCATCGCGTAGGCCTTGGAGCAGCCGTTCATGGTCAAGGTGCGGTCTTTCAGCTTCGGTTCCACCTGCACGATGGTCGCCGGCTTGAAGCCGTCATAGGCGAGCTTTTCGTAGATATCGTCGGTGAAGATCCACACATCGGGATGGCGCAGCAGCACGTCGCAGATCGCCCGCAATTCTTCCGCGGAATAGGCCGCCCCGGTCGGGTTGCAGGGGTTGTTCAGCAGGAACCATTTGGTTTTCGGGGTGATCGCCGCTTCCAGATCCTCGGCGCGCAGCTTGAAGCCGTTGTTCTGCCCGCACGGCACCAGCACCGGGGTGCCGTCGGCCAGCGCCACGATGTCGGGGTAGCTGACCCAGGCCGGGGTCGGAATGATCACCTCGTCACCCTGGTTCAACGTTGCGACCATGGCGTTGAAAATCACCTGCTTGCCGCCGGTGGAAACGATGATTTCCTCCGGCTTGTAGTCCAGGCCGCTATCGACCTTGAATTTATGCGCCACCGCTTTGCGCAGCGCCAAGGTGCCGGATACATCGGTGTAGCGGGTCTCACCGGCCTGGATGGCGGCGATGGCGGCGTCCTTGACGAACTGCGGCGTATCGAAATCCGGCTCGCCCTGGGACAGCAAAATCACATCCCGCCCGGCCGCTTTCATCGCCCGCGCCTTGGTCGAAATGGCGATGGTCATGCTGGCGGAAATACGGTCGAGGCGTTCGGCGGTCAGGGACATTGGATGGCTCTTTGGCAGTGAAAGAAAAAGCCGTGCACCCTAGGGCGGGGCGCGGCCCGGAGCAACCGCGGCAGCGGCAGAGTATCCCCTCGGCGGCACAAAGGCAGCTACGCGAGCAGCGCCGCCAGATGCGTCGCCAGAAACCCGGTTTCCAAGTCGCCATTTCGGAACGCGTGGTTACACGCCAGCGCATGCAGCAAATCGCGGTTACTGCGAACCCCCTCGATGCTGCAGGCCGCCAGGCTCGCCGCCAGCAATTCCAGCGCCGCGCCGCGCGTCGCGGCGTGCACGATAAGCTTGCCCAGCAGCGGATCGTACCATTGGGTCACCGCATCTCCAGCCCGCACGCCGGCATCGATCCGCACCCCAGCGCTGGCGGCCGGCATTTCAAAGCGGGTAAGCGTACCGGGCGACGGCAAAAAATTCCTGCGCGGGTCTTCCGCGCACAGCCGCACCTCGACAGCGTGGCCGTTCGGGGCGCTGGGCGCGGTCGGTAGAACTTCGCCACGGGCGACGCGGATCTGCCATTCAACCAGGTCGAGCCCGGTAATCATTTCGGTTACCGTATGCTCTACCTGCAGGCGGGTATTCATTTCGAGGAAATAAAACCGATCCTCATGCAGCCCATCGGCGACGTCGGCGATGAATTCCACCGTCCCGGCGCCGACATAATCCACGGCGCGAACAAGCTTCAGCGCCGCCGCCGCCATCGCCGCCCGCATCCGCTCGGTCATGCCAGGCGCCGGCGCTTCTTCGAGAATTTTTTGATT
>JAYTQP010000333.1:0-1651 GCA_043746675.1 Rhodospirillales bacterium
CCGGCATGTTCCAGCGATGGAAAATGCCGGAAGCCCACTTCGAGATTGCCGGCGATGCGATCGAGGTTCGAGGGCAGCAGTTCGGCCGGAAAATCCCACGGCGTGGTGTGCGCCGACCAGGGCGTGCCCTGATGTTCGTAAGTGCCGAGCAGCACGCCCTGGCGTTCCTGGCGTAGATAAATCTCGCCCTCGAAATCGATGCAATGCGGCAGTTCCGGCATGCCGGCCAGCGCCGGAATATCCTCGGTGATGAGGTACTGATGTTCCATCGCTAGAATGGGCAGTTCCAACCCGACCATGCGGCCAACTTCCCGCGCCCACAGGCCGCCGGCATTCACCAAATGTTCGGCAACGATTGTCCCGTTCTGGGTGACGACGTTCCAACTGCCGTCCGGGTTCGGCGTGGTGTCCTCGACCCTGGTGTGGCGATAGATTTCTGCCCCCGCCATGGTTGCCGCCTTCGCGAAGGCGTTGGTCACGCCGGACGGGTCGACATGGCCATCCAGCGGGTCCCACATGGCGCCGATGAACTGCGATTTGTCGATCAGCGGCAGCAGCCGCGCGGCTTCGTCGATGCTGATCAGATCGGCATCCATGCCGAGATACGATCCGCGCGCGACCGCCATTTTCAGCCAGTCCATGCGATCCTTGGTACCGGCCAGCATCAGGCCGCCGGGCGTGTGCAGCCCGCAGGACTGGCCGGAGATTTGTTCGATCTCCTTGTACAGCTCGATGGTATATTTTTGCAGCTTGGCAACGTTGGGGTCGCCGTTCAGCGTGTGCATGCCGCCGGCGGCGTGCCAGGTGGAGCCGGCGGTGAGTTCGGCGCGTTCCAGCAGCACCACATCCTTCCAGCCCAGTTTGGTGAGGTGATACAGCACCGAGCAGCCAACCACCCCGCCGCCGATCACGGCGACGCGCACATGCGATTTCATGAGGGCGAAAATCCTTCCAGGGCGGTGGCGGCCTGCGCCAGCCACGCGGCGACGAACGCAGCCAGCGGGCGATCGACGTGCAGATGCAGGGCCTCGCCGTGCCGATAAAGCAATGTTTTTACCCCGGCGAACAAGGTCTGGGCGCAATGGCCGGGGGCGAGCAAGGCCGGGTCCAAGCTGGTGCCCATCGCCAGAATATCGGCGAGCGCGGCGCCGGTCAGGCGAAAAACCGCCTGGCCGTGGGTCAGATCGGACACGAAATTACCCGCCGGTGGGGTGGCATCGGTGAAGCCCACCACCAGCACGCGACCGGGCGACAGCCAGAGCGAAACCGGGTCGTCGCCCCGGGCGGTGTTGGCCGGCTGATCGCGGCCGGACAGCATGTGGATGGCGGTGGGCGTGATCAGCGTGGCGGAAAAGCCGGTGACAGAGACAGTGCAAATCGCATCGGCCGGCCAATGCGGGGTGAGCGCGTCAACCATGCAGCCGCTCCCCGGCGGGATCGTGGAATATCGGCGCGCAAATGGTGGCGCGGCTGCGTTCGTCGAGATGGAACAGTTCCACCGTTTCGCCGATCCGGGCGCGCCCGCCTTCGATCATCGCCAGCGCGATCGACCGCCGAAGCATCGGGCTGGTGCAGGCGGTGGTGATCCAGCCCAGGCTGCGGTGTTTGCCGTTTCGCGTTTCCACCGCGTGCGCGCCAACCGCCGGCACCA
>JAYTQP010000334.1:0-2461 GCA_043746675.1 Rhodospirillales bacterium
GGCGGCCGGCAAGCGGCCCCAATGCGGGTCGACAAGCCGGATTTCGCCGCGTTCGGCGATGAGGCATTGCTGCTGGCGGCGCTGGCGCCGACCTATGTCGGGGCGGATCGCGCCGCCGGCGCGCGCCTGGCAATCGCCGATGGCGCCGACGTGCTGATCATGGATGACGGGCTGCAAAACCCGGCTTTGACCAAGGATTTCAGCTTTCTCGTGGTGGATGGCGCCGTTGGTTTCGGCAATGGCCAGCCAATCCCCGCCGGGCCGCTGCGCGAAACCTTGCCGGCGGCGATCGCCCGCTGCCACGCCGGGGTGCTGATCGGCGCCGATAAAGCCGGCGTGGCGGCGCAACTCGGCGGCTTGCCGGTGCTGACCGCACATCTTCAAACCGAGGCCGAGGGCCTGCGCGGACGTAAAATCTACGCTTTCGCCGGCATCGGCCGCCCGGCCAAATTCGCCGAAACGCTCACCGAAGCCGGCGCAAACGTGGTTCGCCTGCACGCCTTCGCGGATCATCACGTCTATGCCGAAGCCGACATAAGGCGGGTGCTGGCCGCCGCCGACGGGCTGTGCGCAACGCCGATGACCACCCCGAAAGACGCGGTACGGCTGCCGCCGGCGCTCCGCCATCGGGTCCAGATCGCTGGCGTGCGAACGGTCTGGGGGAACCTGGCCGCCCTCGATGCCGCGCTGGATCGTGCGCTCGGATGACCGGTAGAAACCTGCAATTCCGGCTGGAAGCGGCGGCCGCCCGCGCCGCCTTCTGGCTGTTTCGCCGCCTCGGGCCGGTTGCGGCCAGCAATTTCGCCGGCGCGGTGGCGCGCGCGATCGGGCCGTGGCTGTCGGTGTCAAAGGTCGCGGACGCCAATTTGCGGCTGGCCTTGCCGGCCCTGGACGCCGCCGAACGCACCCGCATCATCCTTGGCATCTGGGACAATCTGGGTCGCAATGTGGGGGAATTCCCGCATCTGGCGGCGCTGGACATCGCCATCGCCGGCGCGGACATTCCGCGCGCCATCGCCGCCGCCGGCAAGCCGGCGATCCTGATCACCGGGCATATCGGCAACTGGGAAGTGATGCCGCTGGTGCTGGCCCGCTTCGGCCTGCGGCAGGGCAATTTCTACCGCCCGGCCAGCAACACCATCATCGACGACATGATCCAGGAACTGCGCCTGCACGCCGCGCCGGATGTGCCGTATTTCCCCAAAGGTGCGACCGGCGCGCGTGCCGCTGTGGCGTTGCTGCGCAAAGGCGGCGTGGTCGGCATGCTGGTGGACCAGAAGCTGAACGACGGCATTTCGGTGCCGCTGTTCGGCCATGCCGCGATGACCGCTCCGGCGCCGGCGGCGCTGGCGTTGCGGTTCGGTGCCACCGTTGCTTTCGCCCGCTGCCAACGGCTGGGGCCGGCGAAATTGCGGGTCACCTGGGAATTGCTCGACCAACTGCCGAACAGCGGCAACCGCGACGCCGATATTCTGGCGCTGACCACCATTATCAACGCGCGCTTGGAAGGCTGGATCCGGCAGCGGCCGGAGGAATGGCTGTGGCTGCATCGGCGCTGGCCAAAGGAGGCAACACCAACATGACCAAAACAATCCTGCTCGACCTGGATGGCACGCTGATCGATTCGCGGCCCGGCATCGTCAGCAGCATCCATGCCGCGCTGCACGATCTCGGCCACAACCCCGAAACCGCCGGCGACCTGACCTGGGCGGTCGGGCCGCCAATCGCCGAGGTTTGGGCCAAACTCCTGGCCCAGTTCGACGACGATCGCGTTGCCGACGGCATCGCCGCCTACCGCCAGCATTACGGGCTGACCGGGCTGTACGATGCGACGCTCTATCCCGGCATCGCCGCCGCCCTCGAAGACCTCTATGCCAGCGGCCTCGACCTCGTGCTGGCAACCTCCAAACGGCGCGATTTCGCCCAGCGCATCCTCGAACGGTTCGGCCTGGCGCCGCGCTTTTTGGGCATCTACGGCAGTGAACCCAGCGGGCTACTGGACGCCAAAGCCGACCTGGTCGGCCATATTCTTGCGCGAGAGAAATTGATCGCAGCGCACTGCGTCATGGTCGGCGACCGGCGCCATGATGTGGAAGGCGCGCATGCCAACGCGATGACGGCGATCGGGGTGCTTTGGGGGTATGGTGGGGCGGTCGAATTGGCCGAGGCGGGTGCGGATTTGGTGATTGCGGAGCCGGGGGAGTTGGTGGCTAAAGTAAGGGAAGCGCTTCTTTTTTGAAAAAAAGAAGCAAAAAACTTTCGCCTCTACTCGGTTCGCTTGATAACCCCCCCCTTGCCGTCCCCCCTCGACGTCATCGCGAGGCGAAGCCGTGGCGATCCACCTCGCCGCCACCGTGAAATTACTGTTAATATGAAAAACAGTTCTTGCCACGCACAACGCCCTGTGGCAAGAAAATGCTCCGTCAACCCCCAACCGTCCACTCCCGTAGGGCGGATGCAA
>JAYTQP010000335.1:0-1713 GCA_043746675.1 Rhodospirillales bacterium
TCCATCATCGGCCCGAACGGCGCCGGGAAAACCACCATCTTCAACATGATCAGCCGGATCTACACGCCATCGGCGGGCAAGCTGATCTTCAACGGCGAGGACATCACCGATATCCCGCCGCACATGATCGCCGCCCGCGGCATCGCGCGCACGTTTCAGAACATCGAACTGTTCGCCAATGCCACCCTTTTGCAGAACCTGCTGATCGGCCGGCACACTTTCAGCCAGCATGGGCATAGCCGGGTCGGGCTGCTGGCGCAGATCGGCTTCCTGCCTTCGGTGCGGCGGGCGGAAATCGCGCATCGCGAAAAGGCCGAGGAGGTCATCGAATTTCTCGGCCTGCAACGCTACCGCGACCAGTTGATCGCCAACCTGCCGTACGGCGTGCGCAAGGTGGTGGAGCTCGGGCGCGCACTGTGCATCGAGCCGAAACTGCTGCTGCTCGACGAACCTTCCTCCGGCCTGAATGTCGAGGAAACCGAGGAAATGGGCTACTGGATCGAGGACATCAAGCAGGACCTCGGCGTTACCATCATCATGGTCGAGCACGACATGAAGCTGGTGCATGCGGTGTCCGACCGGGTGCTGGCGTTGGCCGGCGGGCGCATTCTGGCGCTCGGCACATCGACCGAGGTGCAGAACGATCCGGAAGTGATCCGCGCCTATATCGGCGGCGCGCCGACTGCGGAGGCCAGCCCATGAAAGGCGCGCCGCTGCTGCAGGTGAACGGGATCGAGACCTTCTACGGCCCGATCCAGGCGATCCGCGGCGTTACCCTGGAGGTGCCGGACGGCAAGATCGTCACCGTGCTGGGCGCCAACGGGGCCGGCAAAACCACCATTCTGCGCACCATTTCCGGCGTGCTGAACGCCGATCGCGGTGGTATCCTGTTCGAGGGTCGCTCGATCGCCGGCCTGTCGCCGGACCGGGTGATGCGCCAGGGGATTTGCCATTCGCCGGAGGGGCGGGAGATTTTTCCCTTCCTCAGCGTGGCCGAAAACCTGGTGATGGGCAGCTATATCCGCAACGATCGCGCTGAAATCGCTGCCGATCTGGCGATGTGCTACGGCTATTTCCCGCGCCTGAAAGAACGTGCGGACCAGCGCGCCGGCCAGCTTTCGGGCGGCGAGCAGCAGATGCTGGCGATCAGCCGGGCGCTGATGGGGCGGCCGAAACTGCTGCTGCTCGACGAACCCTCGCTCGGCCTGTCGCCGATCCTGACCATCCAGATTTTCGAGATCATCCAGCGCATCAACCGCGAGCGCGGGGTGGCGATCCTGCTGGTCGAACAGAACGCCCATATCGCCCTGCAAACCGCCGATTACGGCTACGTGCTGGAGGTCGGGCGCATCGTCATGCAGGACGATTGCGCCGCCTTGATGGAAAAAGACGACATCAAGGAATTCTATCTCGGGCAAAAAGATGCCGGTCTGCGCGGCCAGCGCCGCTGGAAGAAGAAAAAACTATGGCGCTGATGCAGGATGTTTCGATCCCGGCGATGATCCGGCGCCAGGTCGCGCAGGCCGGTGGCAGCACGATCCTGCGCAAGAAAGATCGCGGCATCTGGAAAGCGGTCGCTTGGGCGGAGCTTGGCCGCCGGGTCGATGCGGTTGCCGCCGGGTTGCAGGCGGCCGGCATTGGGCGCGGCGATGTGGTTGGCGTGCTGTCGGACATCTCGCCGGCCTTCATCGCCGCCGACCTCGGCATTCTGGC
>JAYTQP010000336.1:0-1652 GCA_043746675.1 Rhodospirillales bacterium
CCATGGCCGCGAAACACCATCACCGCATGGGCGTGCTGGTGGCGTTCCAGGGTGGAGTAGCCGGCGGCGTCGATCTCGAAATAGCGCAGTTCGCAGGCCAGCGCCGGATCGTTGAACAGGGTTTGCCGTGTGATCGCCCGGAAGACCGGGCTGCCCTCGGCGTCCAACTGGTCTTCCTTGTAGGGATGCAAGGGCACCGCGTCCCAGCGGAACGAAGGCAGGAAGGCGCGATGGGTGCCGGCGGGATGGTCCATGGGGCGCTACCGATAGGGATGTTGCGCGACGACGCGGGTGAAGGCGGCGGTCTCAGCGGTCAGGTTCTGGCCAGCGGCAAGCAGATTGCCGCCGATCAGCAGCATGACATCGCGGCCGTAGAACTCCAGCATTTCGCCGACCCGGGCAACCGTCATGCCACCCGCCGGCACCGGAATGGCGGGGCGCAGCAGCCGGTGCGGTCGGGTCGCGTTGCCCGCCAAAGCCCGGCAGGTCGCCGCACTATAGCCGAAGCGGCCGCCATGGTTGGGGAAAATCACCGCATCCGCCCCGAGCAGGCGGAATAATTTGCCGATCAGCAGCGCCGGCGCGATCCGCGCGGCGCCGCCCAACGTCGGATGGGCGAAGAAAGCAAAGTCCGGAAACCCCCGCACCAGCGCCTGCACGCCGCTGAAGCCGGCCAGCATCGGCGCGATGATAACCGCCGCCAACCCGCAGTCACGGGCGATGCCAAGTTGCGCCCGCATCGCATCGAGATCGCCGGACAGCGACGGCACGTAGCGCGTGGCCGATCCGGTGGCGCGCACCGCGGCGGCAATCGCCGGCACGCGATCGGCGAAGGCGCCATAGGCCTGCCCGGCCATGCCGTGATCGTCCTTGATGAAGTCGATGCCGCCCTCGGCGAAGCGGCCGGCGAGGTCGGCCAGATCAGCCACCCTCAGACCCTGCGGCTTGATCGCCGAACAGGTGAACGCGCGATCATCAGCACCAACCCGCGCCCGCAACCCATCCATGCCAATACCGGGCCCACCGAACCTGCGGGCCAAAGCGTCGGCAATTTCCACATCAGCGAGAACAACGTCGCTTTGCAGGGAAATGTTACCGAACAGCATGTTGAACAACTGCCCGGCATCCGCGCCGATGGTGGCCAGCGCCAGGCCGATCCGCACCGCGTAACTCCCATCGCCAAGATCGCTGATATCGCCCACTTCGCCCACGATATCGCGCAGCACGCCAGCGTCGGTGATGGCGTCGAGCGGCATTTCCACGCTTTGCTCGACCGCGATCGCCTGGGCGCGCGCGGCGATCGCGGCGGCCTCTGCGCGAACATGGTAGGTCACCAGCAAACGGTCGGTCATGACAAGGATTTGACGCGCCGGCGTGCGCGCGTCAAATGGCTAGCCGCCAGGGAACAATCCGATGCAAGCCTTGCGAGACGCCGCCCGCGCCGCCGCCAGCCGCGCCTACTGCCCCTATTCCAACTTCCATGTTGGCGCGGCGGTGTTGGCCGACGGGGTGATCTATCCTGGCTGCAACGTCGAAAACGCCAGCTACGGGCTAACGATCTGCGCGGAACGCAACGCGATTTTCGCCGCCGTCGCCGCCGGCGCCCGCCGGATCGAGGCGCTGGCCCTGGCCTGCGTGGACGCGACCGCCGA
>JAYTQP010000337.1:0-3732 GCA_043746675.1 Rhodospirillales bacterium
TCCGCCACCACCCTGTCGGCCGAAGCGCCGCTGGATGCCGAGGCCGCCGAGCCGTACGACCCCGGCGGCGCCGGCGACGGCGTCGGCCCGCAAGGCAGCGGCGGCCAGGGCTTCGACGACGACGATCGCAGCATCGACGATTTCGCCGAAAAAGCCGCCACCCTGCGCGAACATCTCGGCGAACAGTTGCGGCTGTCGTTCCACGATCCGCAGCAGCGGCTGATCGGCGCCTATCTGGTCGCCCTGCTGGAGCCAACCGGCCGCCTGTCCGCCACCCCGGCCGCACTCGCCCAGGCGCTCGGCACCAGCGTGGCAGCGGTGGAGGCGGTGCGGGCGCAGATGATGCGGTTCGACCCGACCGGGATGTTCGCGCTCGATCTGCGCGAATGCCTGGCGGTGCAACTGGCGGAAAAAAACCGGCTCGACCCGGCGATGGCCGCCCTGCTGGACAATCTGGAACTGCTGGCGCGCCGCGAGCTGAAGCAGTTGATGGCGCTCTGCGGCGTCGATGGCCCCGATCTGACCGACATGATCGCCGAAATCCGCCGGCTCGACCCCAAGCCCGGCGCTACCTGGGACGCCACCCCACCGGCGCCGGTGGTGCCGGACGTGCTGATGCGCCCCTCCCCCGGCGAAGACGGCGGCTGGCTGCTGGAGCTCAACCCGGAAACCATGCCGCGGGTGCTGGTCAACCGCGGCTTCAGCGCCCAGGTGATGACGCGGGTCAGCAAGGAGGATAAGAATTTCATCGCCGAGAAGCTGCAAACCGCCACCTGGCTGGTGAAATCGCTGCAACAGCGGGCGCAGACCATCCTGAAAGTGGCCGCCGAGCTGGTGCGCCGACAGGACGCCTTCTTCCGCCACGGCGTCAGCCACCTGCGCCCGCTGATCCTGCGCGACATCGCCGAGGCGGTGGAAATGCACGAAAGCACCGTCAGCCGGGTAACCTCGAACAAATACCTCGCCACGCCGCGCGGCGTGTATGAACTGAAATATTTTTTTACCACCGCCGTCGGCAGCAACGATGGCGGCGAAAGCCACAGTGCGGAGGCCATTCGGCAGCGAATCCGCGTCATGGTGGCCGGCGAAACGATCGACAATATTCTGTCGGATGACGCAATCGTAACCACGCTGCGACGAGAAGGCGTGGACATTGCCCGCCGGACCGTGGCCAAATACCGCGATGCGCTGCACATCCCAAGTTCGGTGCAGCGCAAACGGGAGAAGGCCGTGCCGGCCTGAGCGCCAAGCAGTAAGCTTGGGGTATCAAAGCGAGGCTGGCAGGCGGTCCCGAACGCGAAAATGGGGAATGTCCCATGCAGATCACGGTCTCGGGCAAACAGGTCGAATTGTCGGACGCATTGCGCGTCCGGGTGACCAACCAGCTCACCACGATCACCGGTAAATATTTCGGCCACGCCCAGGAAGCGCACGTCACCTTCGGTCGGGCCCGAAGTTTTTTCACCTGCGACATAAACATTCACGCCGCCCGCGGACTGACCCTGCGCGGCGAGGGCGAAGCGGCGGACGCCAATGCCGCGCTCGATGATGCGGCCGAACATATCGCCAAGCGGCTACGACGCTACCGGCGCCGGATGAACGAGCACCAACGCGACCAGGCCGGGCGGGAGCAGGCGCAGCCGGCCATCCAATACGTGCTGCGCCAGGAGGACGAGGACACCGCGCCGGACACGCGACCCGATGACGGCGTGCTGCAGGCGGCGACCTATGCCACCGTGATCGCCGAATCCGCCGCCGAAATCGCGGTGCTTTCGGTGGGCGACGCGGTGATGCGGATGGATCTGGCCGACACCCCGGTGCTGATGTTCCGCAATTCCGCGACCGGGGAAATGAACGTGGTCTACCGCCGCAGCGACGGCCATATCGGCTGGATCGACCCGGCCGCCGCGAACTGAACCGCGAACCGGCCTGCGGCAACGCGGCGGGCCGGTTGACCGGGGATTTTTTCTAGTGGCGGAGCATCCGGTTGCCGTATGCTGCCGGCGCCCCGATATAGGGGATCACACAGCGAACAACGGGCGAACTGATGGCGAAAACCGACTGGGAAATTCCGCGCGACCTGCAACCGGATGCCAACGACTATCAGTACGACCTCGACCAGGCGCTGAAGTCGGTGGTCGGGCTGCGCGCCAACGTGCCGGCGGACGCCTTCACCGCCAACACGCTGGGCACCGAGCGGGTCGGCAATGGCGTGGTGATCCGCGCCAGCGGCCTGGTGCTGACCATCGGCTACCTCATCACCGAAGCGGAAACGGTCTGGCTGATCACCCATGACGGCCGGGCGGTGCCTGGGCACCCGATCGCCTTCGACCAGATCAGCGGCTTCGGGCTGGTGCAGGCGCTCGGCAAGCTGGGCGTGCCGGCGATGGAAATGGGCGACAGCGATGCCCTCGATGTCGGCACCGATGTGGTGGTGGCAGCCGGCGGCGGACGCCAGAACGCGATCGAAACCAAAGTGGTCGGGCGGCAGGAATTTGCCGGCTACTGGGAATATCTGCTGGACAACGCCATTTTCACCGCCCCGGCGCATCCGTTCTGGAGCGGCACCGCGCTGATCGGGCGCGACGGCAAGCTGCTCGGCACCGGCTCGCTGATCCTCCAGCAGGGCGATGGCAAGCGCCGGATGGACATGAACATGATCGTGCCGATCGCCTATCTCAGGCCGATCCTGGAAGATCTTCTCGCGCATGGCCGGCTGCCCAGCCCGCCACGGCCCTGGCTCGGGCTGTACGCGCTGGAAAACGACGGCGAACTGGTCGTCGGCGGCGTGTCCGACCGCGGCCCGGCGGCGATCGCCGGGGTGCAGCAGGGCGATCGCATCATCGGCATCGGCGACGAGGAAGTGACCGAACTGGCCTCGCTGTGGCGCAAATTATGGCAGAGCGGGCCGGCCGGCAGCCCGGTGCTGCTGCGCATCTCGCGCGACGGCAGTAAAATGGCGGTGCGCATGATCTCGACCGATCGCACCAGCCTGTTCCGCGCGCCCCGGCTGCACTAAAGCAGGTCGCGCGCGGCGACCAGCGCATCCGCCACCAATAGCCCAGCCATCGTCCGGTCGCCGCTGATGGCAACCGCGGTCCGGGCGCCGGCGGGACCGTATTCGGCCGCCGAGGTCGGGCCGAACAGGCCCAGCGTTGGCGTGCCGGCGGCCGCGGCAAGGTGCATCAGGCCGGAATCGTTGCCGATGAACAACCGCGCGCGCGCCAGGCAGGCGGCGGCCTCGGACAAAGTTAGCATTCCGCACAGGTCGATCGCATCCGGCAACGCATCCAACACCGGTTGCGCCAGCGCGCGTTCCTGCCCGCCCGGCCCGGCCAGGATCAGCGCGCGCGCGCCCGCCAGCGGGCCGGCTTGCAAAGCGCGAAACAGGCCGACGAAGTTTTCCGCCGGCCAGACCTTGCCACCCCAGTTGGCGGTCGGGCCGAGGGCTACGATCGGCCCGCCCTCGGGCAGCAGGGCTGCGGCCTTGGCGCGATCGGCAGCACTGGTCCAGCAAACCGGCAGCGGCGGTGGCACGATGCCAAGAATGGCGGCGAGTTGCGCAGTTTTATGGCCGGACCGCTTGCGCATGATGGCGCGGCGGCGTGTCGGCACGAGCCAGGCCAGGGCGGAAGCGCGGATATCCACCACCAGGTCCCAGCGCGTGAAGGCAACCTGCCACCACAGCCCGAGCCAGTGGCGGCCATAGCGCCGCTTGTCGAACCGGATCAA
>JAYTQP010000338.1:0-2827 GCA_043746675.1 Rhodospirillales bacterium
CGCCTGGGGCAGCCATCAAATGACGGCGCCGTATCAGCTCGGCGAGGTGATCCCGATCTCGCTCGACCCTGCCAATCTGCCGCACTACGCCTTGCGCACTACGCTGCGCATGGCGTTGGCGATGGGCTTATCGCTGGTCTTCACCTTCATCTACGCCAGCCTCGCCGCCAAATACCGCCGTGCCGAAATGATCATGATTCCGGCGCTCGATATATTGCAATCGGTGCCGATTCTCGGTTTTCTTTCGCTCACCGTGATGGGTTTCATCCAGTTATTCCCGGGCAGCATGCTGGGGCCGGAGGCGGCGGCGATCTTTGCCATCTTCACCTCCCAGGCCTGGAACATGACCTTCAGCCTCTATCATTCACTGCGCATGATTCCGAACGATTTGCGCCTGGCGGCGGATGCGTTTCAATTGTCGGCCTGGCAGCGATTTTGGAAGCTGGAAGTACCCTTTGCCATGCCGGGCTTGGTCTGGAATACCATGATGTCAATGTCCGGCGGCTGGTTTTTCGTGGTCGCGTCGGAAGCGATCACGGTGTCCAATCAGACCATTTTGCTGCCCGGCATCGGCTCCTATATCGCGCTGGCGATCCAGCAAAAAGATCTCACCGCCATCGGCTACGCGATTCTGACGATGCTGATAGTGATCGTGCTCTACGACCAACTTATCTTCCGCCCGCTGGTGGCGTGGTCGGAGAAGTTTAAATTTGAACTGACAGGCGCGCAAGACGTGCCCCAGTCATTCGTGTTATCACTGGTGCAGCGCGCACGCTGGTTGCCCTTACTCCTGTCCTTGCCTGCGGCGGCATGGGAGTTTTCGCTACGAATATTCCGACGCTTGCCCGCGGTGCCGCTCTCGGCCCTGGCAGTGCGCGTCACACGCCGCGAGCGGCGCTTAATCGATCGGCTTGCGCTCATTGCGATGGGCACTGCTGCGGTTTTTGCCGCGCTGACCTTGGCGCGTTTCGTATTAGGTGCGGTGAGCCTGGCGGAAGTCTGGCATGTCATGTTGCTCGGCCTCATTACCGGCTTACGCGTGTTGGTATTGATCGGCTTGGCTACGCTGGTGTGGGTACCAGTGGGCGTGTGGATTGGAATGCGCCCCGTATGGGCCGCGCGCGTGCAGCCCATCGTACTGTTTTTGTCGGCATTCCCCGCCAATTTACTGTTTCCCTTGGCGGTGGTGATCATCGCCCGGCATCATCTCAATGTCGAAATTTGGCTCTCGCCACTGATGATACTCGGCACACAGTGGTACATTCTGTTCAACGTGATCGCCGGCGCGGCTTCGATCCCGGCCGATCTCAAAGAAGCGGCCGCCAATCTTGGCATGACTAAGTGGCTGCTGTGGCGGCGGCTGATTTTACCCGCCGTCTTTCCCGCCTATGTGACCGGCGGTCTCACCGCTTCGGGCGGCGCATGGAATGCCAGCGTGGTCACGGAGGTGGTGAACTGGGGCACGACCACACTCACCGCCACCGGCATCGGTGCTTACATCGCGCAGCAAACCACGGCGGGCGATCATCCGCGCATCGCGCTCGGTATCGCGGTGATGAGCCTCTATGTAGTGGTGCTCAACCGCACCTTATGGACTCGCTTATATCGTTACGCACAAGCGCACCTGGCTTTGGAATAACAGCATGCAAAATACCGATGCATTAATCGAAGTTCGCAACGTGGCCAAGACTTTCGCCGCCGAGGGCAAGAGCACGTTGACGGTGCTGGAAGACATCAACATCGTGGTCCAACCCGGCGAAATCGTCGCCGTGCTTGGTAAATCCGGCTGTGGTAAATCCACACTGTTGCGCATCATCGGCGGGCTGACCCAAGCCACGCAGGGCGAAGTACGCTATCGCGGCCAGCGCGTGTCGCGCCCACAACCCGGCATCAGCATGGTGTTTCAGAGCTTCGCCTTGTTTCCCTGGCTGAATGTGCAGCAAAACGTCGAGCTGGGATTGGAAGCGCAGGGCGTGGCGCCCGCCGAGCGCCAGCGGCGCGCATCCGATGTGATCGAGATGATCGGCCTGGGCGGTTTCGAATCGGCCTATCCGAAAGAGCTTTCCGGCGGCATGCGCCAGCGCGTCGGTTTCGCCCGCGCGTTGGTGGTAAATCCCGATGTATTACTGATGGACGAAGCCTTTTCCGCGCTGGATGTGCCCACCTCGGAAACCTTGCGCGGCGACTTGCTCGACCTATGGCTGGAGCGGCAGATCCCCACCCAGGCGATTCTGATGGTGTCGCACAACATCGAAGAGGCGCTGTTGATGGCCGACCGCATCGTGCTGCTCGACGCCAATCCCGGCCGCGTTAAAGCCGAGCTGCCGGTGACCATGAAGCATCCGCGTGACCGTGATGCCCTGGTGTTCCGGCAAATGGTGGAGCGCGTTTATACCGCCATGACCACCGCCGTGGTCGGCGCAGTCGCCAAGCTCGAAGCCATCGGTATCGGCCATCGGTTACCGAGCGTGTTTGTGGCGCAAATGGAGGGCGTGCTGGATCAGATCGAACAAATCGAGCACGAGGGCGGCGCCGAATTGCCGGAATTGGCCGAAGCGCTGCACTTCGAGATCGACGATCTGTTCCCTATCGTCGATGCGTTGGAGCTGCTCGATTTCGCCTACGTGACCGGCCGTACCATCACCCTGACGCGCCACGGCCGTGCTTTCGTCGAAGCCGACATTCTACGGCGCAAAGAAATCTTCGGCGAACATCTGTTAAAGCGCGTGCCGCTCGCCGCGCATATCCGCCGCGTACTGGACGAGCGCCCCTCGCAACGCGCACCCGAGCAGCGTTTTTTAAGGGAATTGGAAGATTATCTGAACGA